>CAYMAA010000008.1:0-28278 GCA_964388305.1 uncultured Lachnospiraceae bacterium
GAGGCAGTAAACAAAACAACTCTTACAGATGCCATTTCGGCGCTTAGCGGATATGGCTTTGCTGAGCCTGATACGGCGGAATACGGTATATGGATTCCTGGTATTCCCGTATTTGTTGAAGGCGCATTAGACGCATTTAACTGTGCGGACTGGCTTAAAGGCTTAATACTGGACGGTATTGTGGCAGGTGTAGGCGCTGTTTTGGGTTTTGTTCCTCAAATATTCATTCTTTTTATTTTCCTTGCGTTTTTGGAATCCTGCGGATATATGGCTCGTATTGCTTTCATAATGGATCGTATTTTCCGCAAGTTCGGTCTTTCGGGCAAGTCCTTTATACCTATGCTTATAGGCTCAGGCTGCGGTATACCCGGTATTATGGCTTCCCGTACAATAGAAAATGACAGGGACAGAAAAATGACTATTATAACCACCACATTTATTCCCTGCGGTGCAAAGCTGCCTTTTATAGCAATGGTTGCAGGCGCAATTTTCGGCGGTGCGGCATGGGTTGCTCCATCGGCATACTTTTTAGGCATTGCGGCAATTATAATTTCCGGTATTATGCTTAAAAAGACAAAGCTTTTTGCAGGAGATCCCGCTCCTTTCGTTATGGAACTTCCTGCTTATCACCTTCCGACAGTTGGTACTGTACTTCGTTCCATGTGGGAGCGTGGCTGGTCATTTATTAAAAAAGCAGGTACAATAATTCTTCTTTCCACCATTGTAATTTGGTTTACAACATATTTCGGCTTTGTAAACGGTCATTTTACAATGCTTTCTGAAGAACAGATAGACAGCAGTATACTTGCGGCAATAGGCAATGCAATTCACTGGATATTCATTCCTCAGGGCTGGGGTAACTGGCAGTCGGCTGTAGCCTCCATAACAGGTCTTGTGGCAAAGGAAAATATTGTAGGTACAATGGGTATTCTTTACACAATAGGCGACGGCTCTGTTTATCAAAATATGTTTGCCGCATTTAATACGGCAGGCTGCGGCGCTGCGGCAGGCTATTCATTCCTTGTTTTCAATCTGCTTTGCGCTCCTTGCTTTGCCGCTATGGGTGCAATTAAGAGAGAAATGAACAATACAAAATGGTTTGTTACGGCAGTAGCATATCAATGCGGCTTTGCTTATGTAATTTCACTTATTGTTTATCAAATAGGAAAGCTTTTTACAGGCGGCGGCTTTGGCATTGGCACTGTTGTTGCAATAGTACTTTTGGTAATTCTTGTTTATCTTTTGGTAAGACCTAACAATAATGAAAAGGCAAATACCGCCTCTGCTGTTAAAGCCAACGCATAAGGAGTAATTTTATATGATAGAATTTTTAATACAAAATGCAGGCACAATAATTGTGCTTATAGTATTAATTCTTATAGTATCATCTATAATTTATTTTCTTCATAAGCAAAAAAAATCAGGCAAGGGCTTTTGCAGCGGCAACTGTGCAGGCTGCGGAGGTCATTGCCGCAAGTGAGGTATAAGGTTATTATATGAAAAAATATATTGCTGATATTGATGGAATGATGTGCGGTATGTGCGAGGCTCACATGAATGATGCCGTCAGAAAGGCATTTGATGTAAAAAAGGTGACGTCATCACACAGCAAAAACAAAACAGAAATTATTACAAACCAAACTATAACAGAAGAAAAGCTTAAAAAGGTTGTGGACGAAACAGGTTATAAACTAATTTCCCTTTCGGAAGAGCCTTACGAAGAAAAAGGTTTATTCTCATTCTTAAAAAAATGAAAATCAAAAGGAGCAAATTCAATGTTTGCTCCTTTTGTCATTTTAAATATAATAAGCGGTAATTACCCTGATTTTTAGAGATGCGCTAAATCATTTTCTCTTTCTGTAAACAATATCGTTGAAGGTACAATCTCCTCTGCCGTTCTTTTTTGTATAATAAAGAGCTTTATCGGCATTGTTCAAAAGAGCCTCGCTGTAACCGTATTCCGAAAAAGCAACACCCACGCTCAGGCTGACAGCCGGCATACGGGAATCGGGACTGTTAAGCTCATTGTTAATGCTTTTAATTTTGTCGCTTATGTTTTCCTTAAATTCCTCAGTAACACCTGCCATAATAACAATAAACTCGTCACCGCCAAACCTTGCAATAAAGTCGGCAGGCCTAAACCTATGTATAAGCAGTTTGCCTACGTTTTTAATAATTTCATCACCAACAGTATGTCCGTAGGTATCGTTTATTTCCTTAAAATTATCAATATCCATTAAAATTATGGCTATGGATATAGCCTTTCCCGTATATTCCGCCGCAATTGTTTCAAATGCGCCTTTGTTAAAAAGACCCGTCATAAAATCGTGATTTGCCTTATATTTAAGCCTTTCCTCATTTTCCAAATTGCTCTTAAAAAACCTGTTGTATGTTTCCGCAAGATGCTTAAACTCATAAACACCCGAGGAGTCGAAGGTTTTTCCCGTTTCAACACACTCAACATAATTTCTCAGCGGCTTAACAATATATCTGCTTATAAACAGTGAATAACAGCCGTTTAAAAGAAAAACAAGAACAATAAAAATGAACTGACCCAAAATGTTGCGAAACAGCTTTTTCATACTGTTGCTTTTAATTTGATCTGCTGAATTGTAGGCATTTTCCACACTGGTTTTCACCTTGTTATCTATGTCATTTCTGTAATTTAAATAATCTGTTCCAAAAACAAGGCTGTTGGCAAGCTCTGTTTTTTCTTCCGGGGTTTTGTTTTTGTCCTCTTCGCTAAGCTCGCACTCTGCCACTCTTTTATCGAAAGAAGAAATATCATAGCCTTTAACCTCGGCAATAAGCCTTATTGCGTAAATTTCTGTTTCCATAAGCTCATTGGAGCTTTTAACCGCCGCCACAAGAGAGTTGTATGCGCCTACATTGTTGTTAATGTTTTTAAGATTATTTATGGCATTGTCACGCCGTTTTGTTACGTTAGCCTCCGTAAAATAATTATCCGCAAACTGCTTATCTCCCGTAGCAACAAACAAATGCACCTGTTCCGTGAGATAATAGGAGCCGTCCTTTGCCAGCTGCGCATTGTTTCTGCACTCAAGGCAATCCTCTCCTGCCTGCACCATGGTTTCATACTCATGCTCAATACTTATTGTATTAAAAACAAAAAAAGCACATAAAACAAAAGACAATATAATTACAATTAAGTTGATTTTACTGAATTTAATACCTTTAATACCGATTTCATTTTTGTTATTATAAACCATTTTGCCGTTCCTTCCTTGGAAACATATACATAAATTATATATTAAAAACTCCGATTAATCAGCCTGCGTAGCTATTTGCACATAACCTTTGTTTCCAAAAAATTATTATATCACTTATAATTTTAAATTTCAATAGCTAAATAACAAAAATTTATAATTCTCCGCATAAAACAGTATGATTTACATTTTTATGGCAATAAACCTGTCTATAAGCTCGGCAGGGTTACGGCAGCTCATAACACTGCTCATAACGCACACGCCCCTTGCCCCCGCAGCCTTCAGGCTTTGTGCGTTTTTGGGGGTTATGCCGCCAATGCCGTAAACGGGTATATCCACAGCATTTACAATATCAGCCAAAAAGCTTACTCCTCTTGGGGGAACACCTTTTTTGCAGTCCGTTTCAAAAATATGCCCCGCAATTAAATAGTCTGCGCCCAATTCCCGAGCTTTAAGAGCATCTTTCACGGAGTGTACCGAAACCCCCGCATTTTCAAATCCGTCTTTTCCGTCAAACAGGGTTAAAGGCAGATGAATGTTTTTAATGCCTAACTTTTTTGCAACTTCCTTTCGGGAATTTATATAAAGTCTGCCGCCGCAAATTTCAAGGCATTTTTTGGCAAGCTCAATGTATTCTTCCTCGTTTAAATCCTTTTCTCTTAATATAATTTTTTCCGCGCCGCCAAGGTATATTTTTTCAATTCTTTTTAAAAAATTCTCCTTGCAGCTAAATCTGTCCGTAACGGCTATCATAGCTTACACCCTTACATAATCGTTATAAACAGGCTGCAGGCCATGACGCAAAATAGCATTATGAACCTCCTCAACACTTCTCGGGTCGGAAATTTCAAACTGCTCATCTCCCTTTTCCTCCTTGCCGTGACCTCCCACGCCAACGCTTACTCCTGCGGAAATTTTTGTTGCACACATACCTATAACATTATCTCTAAAGCCTGCTCTTTCCCTTGTGGACATGGTTATTCCCGCAAAGGGCATAAACAGCCTGTATGCCGTCATTACCTGCAAAAGCTGAGTTTCATGCACATCGTTGGGGTTAATGCTGCCATCGTTAATTATTGGTCTTAGCCGTGGTGGCGAAAAGGAAATTTCAGCGTGAGGGTATTTTTTTTGTATGTAATAAGCGTGCAAACCCGTTGCCAAAGCGTCTTTTCTGAAATCGTCCAGACCTAAAAGAGCGGCAAAGCTGACAAGGCGCATTCCTCCGTTAATGGCTCTCTCCTGTGCATTAAATCTGTAAGGAAAAATCCGCTTATGTCCCATAAGGTGCAGGGTTTCATACTTATCTGTATTGTAGGTTTCCTGATATACGCAAACATAGTCTGCGCCGCATTGGTGTATATACCTGTACTCCTCCGTATTCATGGGATAAACCTCAAGTCCCACCTGCTTAAAATATTTTGCCGCCAGTTTAACAGCCTCGCCAATATACTCCACACTGCTCATTCTGCGGCTTTCCCCCGTTAAAATCAAAATATCCTGCAAGCCTGTGGATGCGATAGCTTTAAGCTCTTCTTCAATTTCTTCCATTGTAAGCTTTGCCCTTTTTATTTTGTTATAACAGTTAAATCCGCAGTAAATACAGTGATTTTCACAATAATTTGCTATGTACAGGGGTGTAAACATTGTTACGGAGTTGCCGAAATGCTCCCTTGTAACCTGCTTTGCCCTGTGTGCTGTTTCTTCCAAATGCTTTTCCGCCGCAGGTGAAAGAAGCGCCTTAAAATCTTCAACGCTTAATCTGTCCTTTCGTATTGCTCTTATAACGTCTGCATCGGTATATTTTCGGCAGTCGTATTCTTCTCTCTCCTTTAAAACCATATTCATAATTTCCGGAGAGGTTTGCTCCATTCCTTCCACATACTCCATGTGGCTGAAGCTCCTGTCTATTTTAATCAAAATATATCACCTCTTTAGTCGTTTAAAAATCCGGTGAGAGGACTGCTTGCCTCTCCGCCTTTTTCAAGCACTCTGCCAAGTCCTGCCAAATAAGCGGCTCTTCCCGCCTCAATCGCCAGCTTAAATGCCGTTGCCATTTTCCCCACATCGGCGGCGGTTGCAATGGCTGTGTTTGCCATAATTGCGTCAACACCCATTTCCATCGCCTCACATGCCTGACTTGGTCTGCCAATGCCTGCGTCTACAATAATTGGAACGTCAATTTCATCTACTAAAATTTTAATAAATTCTTTTGTACAAAGACCTTTATTGCTGCCAATGGGCGCTGCCAAAGGCATAACAGCGGCGGCTCCTGCATTAACCATGTCCCTTGCCGCATTAAGGTCGGGGTACATATAATCCATTACAATAAAGCCTTCCTTTGCCAAAACCTCCGTTGCTTTAATTGTTTCATAGTTATCGGGCAAAAGATACCTGCTGTCGTGCACAACCTCTACCTTAACAAAATCACCGCATCCCACTGCCCTTGCAAGCCTTGCAATTCTCACAGCCTCCTCTGCGTTTCTTGCTCCCGAGGTGTTCGGCAAAAGGGTTACTCCCTCAGGCATATAGTCCAAAATGTCCTCCCGTCCTCCCGTGTTGGCTCTTCTTAAAGCGAGAGTAGCTATTTCAACTCCTGCATTTTTAACAACCGTATTGGTCATTTCAAGAGAAAACTTCCCCGAACCCAATATAAAACGTGACTTAAACTCGTGTCCTCCAATAATAAGCTTGTCATTCAAAGCAAAATCCTCCTTAACGGCAGCCGCCGCCCATAAACATCACAACTTCCATAATATCATCATTTTTTATAATAATTTTGTCAAAGTTATCCCTTGCCAAAATCTCTCCGTTAAGCTCCACGGCAACCCTGTCCGCATTAAAGCCTTTTTTATACAAAAGTTCTTTTACGGTTATTAAGCCAACCTCAGTTTTTTCTCCGTTTAATATCATATAAAACCTCCAAACAGCACAAAAAGGACACACCCGCGGTGGTGTGCCCCATTAATTACGATGCCAAAATTTATTTGTTTCCTTAATTTAAGTATATATTACCATAATCCTTTCGGCTTGTCAATCATCGGCGTCAAAAACACATTCCTTTAAAACCTTTCCTATGGAATCGTGTATTACCAAATCCGCCCGTTTGTCGTAGCTTGTTTCGCTTTTATTAATAAGCACAAGCCTGTTTCCTCTGTAATAGTTAATAAGTCCTGCCGCAGGATAAACCACAAGAGAAGTTCCTCCCACAATAAGCACATCGGCTCTGCTTATGTATTTAACCGCACTGCTCCAAACATAATCGTTCAAACCCTCTTCATAAAGCACCACATCAGGCTTTATAATGCCGCCGCACTCACCGCATTTGGGAACATCCCCCTCAATTTTAAGCATATCCTCAAGAGAATAATACTTTCCGCACCTCATACAGTTATTTCTGTAAGTAGACCCGTGCAGCTCAAATACATTTTTACTCCCTGCCTTTTGGTGGAGATTGTCAATATTTTGAGTAACAACAGCCTTTAGCTTTCCCCTTTTTTCAAGCTCCGCCAAAGCCTTGTGGGCGTCATTGGGTTCCGCCTCCGTACAAATAAGGTTTTCTTTATAATATTTGTAAAAAAGCTCAGGCTTTTTCATAAATAATGTGTGGGAAAGCAAAACCTCGGGAGAATAGCCGTATTTACGCTTTGCTGAATATAATCCCGATTCACTTCTGAAATCGGGTATGCCGCTTTCCGTGGAAACCCCTGCGCCGCCCAGAAAAACAATGTTGTCGCTTTCATTAATAATCCTTTTCAATTCTTCATAAGCCATACTAAAACCTCCCTCAAGCCGTTTTTGCGTACTTTACTGCTTCCTAAGCTTATTTACAAACCTTTCAATTCTTTCCAAAGCCGCCTTAATTTCACTTATGGAATAAGCGTAAGAACACCGTATAAACCCTTCTCCGCAATCTCCAAAGGCAGTACCGGGCACAACGGCAACCTTTTGGTCATACAGCAGCTTTTCCGCAAACTCATCACTGCCAAGTCCCGTACTTTTTATACATGGAAACAGATAAAAGGCGCCCTTTGCGTCAAAGCAATCCAATCCCATTTTCAAAAACCCGTTTCGCATAACCCTGCGCCTTGCGTCATATTCCTTTCGCATTTTAACAACGGCTTCGCCGCAGCTTTTCAGCGCCTCAATGCCTGCGTACTGACTTACGGTAGGCGCGCACATAATAACATACTGGTGTATTTTTGTCATAGCGTCTATAATATCCTTAGGGCCTGCCGCATAACCCAATCTCCAGCCTGTCATGGCAAAAGCCTTTGAAAAACCGTTAAGCACAACGGTTTTTTCCCTCATACTCTCAAATGATGCTATGGAAGTGTGAGTATTGTCCCCGTAAGTAAGCTCTGCGTAAATTTCATCGCTTATAACAATAATATCACGATATTTCAGCACCTTTTCAATAGCCGCCAAATCGCTTTTTTCCATTATGCCGCCTGTAGGATTGTTTGGGTAAGGCAGTATAAGCGCCTTTGTTTTCGGCGTAATTTTTTCAACAATTTCCTCCGGCATAAGCTTAAAATCGTTTTCCGCCTTTGTTTCAATAATAACGGGCACACCGCCTGCCATAACCACACATGGCTTGTAGGAAACATAGGACGGCTCTACCACAAGCACCTCGTCCCCGGGAGAAACAACCGCCCTTAAAGCAAGGTCTATGCCCTCGCTTGCCCCAACGGTAACAAGCACCTCTCCCACGGGGTTGTAGCCTACGCCAATAAGATTGTTAAGATACCTGCTTATTTCCTGCCTAAGCTCCAAAAGTCCCGCGTTGGATGTGTAAACTGTTCTTTTCTTTTCAAGTGTGTAAATCCCCCTTTCCTTAATAGGCCACGGTGTTTCAAAATCAGGCTCGCCGACGCCGAGGGATATTGCACCCTCAATTTCGTTTACAATGTCGAAAAATCTTCTTATGCCGCTTTTGGGCATTTTTTCAATATGTTCAGCAACAAAGCTCATGGCGAAACAATCATCCTTTCATCGGTATTATCCCCTTTTTCCATAATTATGCCGTAATCCTTGTATTTTTTAAGCACAAAATGAGTTGCGGTGCCTATTACGGAATCCAGCGTGGAAAGCTTTGAGGATATAAAATGAGAAATTTCCTTAATGTTTTTACCCTCCATAAGCACCATAAAATCATAAGCTCCGGACATAAGGTAAACTGACTTAACCTCGTCAAATTTGTAAATTCGTCTTGCAATTTCCTCAAAGCCAAAATCCCTCTGAGGCGTTACCTTTACTTCAATCATTGCCGTAACATACTCTCTCTCTGTTTTATCCCAGTCCGCAAGAATAGTGTAGCCGCAAATAATGTTCTCTTTTTCCATTTTATTAATGCATGCCCTAACCTCATCAACAGGCTTGCCAAGCATAATCGCTATATCCTCAGCGGTGGTTCTTGCGTCCTTTTCCAAAATTTCAAGAATATCGTATTCCATTTATAAAAACCTCCTTGTTTGTATAATCTGTTATAAACATTTTATCATAAACACTTTTTTATTACAATAAATTTTCAATAATATTTATTATAAATAAATACACTTTTACAAAGCCTTTAAATTGTGTTATAATAAAGCTATAAAACCATAAGGGGGGAATTTAATGCAAAATTTCAGCGATAAGAGATATTTAAACCTGCTTTCGGAAAAATATCCCACAATACAGCACGCTTATACGGAAATTATAAATCTTGAAGCCATTTTAAATCTTCCAAAGGGTACGGAACACTTTATGTCAGATCTGCACGGAGAGTATGAAGCCTTTTTTCATATATTAAACAACTGCTCGGGAGTAATAAAAGAAAAGGTGGAATTGCTTTTTTCCAAAACTCTCAGTCCGCCGGAGATCTCCGACCTTTGCACCCTTATTTATTACCCGAAGGAAAAAATTGAGCTTACAAAAAAAGAGGGCAGAGCCACCCCCAGCTGGTATATATTTACTCTGCGCAATTTAATAAACCTTGCAAAATTTCTTTCCTCAAAATATACCCGTTCCAAGGTAAGAAAGTCCATGCCTGCGGCTTATGCCTATATTATGGACGAGCTTCTTCACGCTCAGCCGGATGAGGACAATAACAGAGTAATTTACCACAACAAAATTATAGAAACACTTATACGACTGGACAGCGGTGATGATTTTATATGCTCTCTTGCCGCTCTTATAAAACGTCTTTCGGTAGACAGACTGCACATAGTTGGAGATATTTTCGACAGAGGCGCAAGACCCGATGCCATTATAGATATGCTTATGGAATACCACACATTGGATATAGAATGGGGCAACCACGATATTTTGTGGATGGGCGCCGCCTCGGGCAGTGAAGCGTGTGTGGCAACGGTTGTACGCAACAGCCTTTCTTACAACAATATGGACGTGCTTGAAAAAGGCTACGGCATAAGTCTGCGCCCTCTCACAATATTTGCGGAGCATACCTACACAAGCTGCGCTACTCTCACTCAAGCATTAAAAACAGCAATTTCAATAATTCTTTTTAAGTTAGAGGGTCAGATAATAAAACGCCATAAGGACTATGATATGGACAACCGCTGTCTTTTGCCAAATATAAACAAAAGCAAAAAAACAGTTACGATAAACGGCACGGAATACCCCCTAAACGATACTCCTTTTCCAACTCTTTCGGAAGATGACCCGCTGGCTCTTACAAAAGATGAGCAGGAGGTAACAGACGGTCTTGTTTCCGCATTTAAAGAGAGCAAAAGGCTTCAAAGCCATATAAGATTTTTGTACGAAAAAGGCAGTATATATAAAGTACATAACGGCAACCTGCTTTACCACGGCTGCATACCCCTTAATGACGAGGGCGGCTTTAGGCAGGTAACATTTGACGGAAACACCTATTGGGGCAAAGCATATATGGATTATGCGGATCGCACCGCAAGAAGAGCCTATATTAAAGGCTCCCGTTCCGATTTGGATTTTATGTGGTATTTGTGGACAGGCAGCAAGTCGCCCCTTTGCGGCAGAATTATTAAAACATTTGAGCGTATGCTTGTTACCGATGAAACCACATGGAAAGAGCCTCCCGATAACTATTATACATTTTATAACAACGAGTCCGTTTGCTCCATGATACTCCGTGAATTTGGACTTTTTGAGGAAACAAGCCACATTATAAACGGACATACCCCTGTTAAAGTAATAAAGGGGGAAAGTCCCATAAAGGGCGGCGGCAGATTAATAATTATAGACGGCGGCTTTTGCCGCGCCTACCAAAAAACAACGGGTATTGCGGGCTATACACTTATTTTCAACTCCCACGGTATGCGCCTTATGAGCCACCACCCCTTTAAAAGCAAGGAGGCGGCCATTGCGGAAAACAAGGATATTATTTCCACATCGGAACGCTTGGAAACAATTTCTCACAGAGTAATGGTAAAGCATACCGATGACGGCGCTAAAATACGGCAGGATATAGCCGAGCTTACTGCGCTGCTGGATGCCTACCGTTCGGGAGAAATCCGTCAAAAACAGCATCAAAAAGCCGTTGATTAATATGTGTTTTATTAATGCCTTGTATATGTAAATTATGCTGTTATTATTTTTTTAAAATGAAATAAAACAGTATTATATAAGCAAATTGTATGATATAATTATACTAATCCATAAAAAGGACGTGCTTTAATGCCCTTTAAAAAACAAATAATATTTATTCTTTTTTCAATACTTTTTGCTTTTAACATAAAAACCGCCGCTTTTTCGGACGAGGAAATGCGTGGAGTTTGGGTTTCCACCGTATTGAATTTGGACTACCCCTCCTCCCCCACCGCAAGCTCTTCCGCCTTAAAGCAACAGGCGGACTCCATTATCGCAGGCTGTTACTCCATGGGCATAAACAACATATTTTTGCAGGTGCGTCCCTGTTCCGATGCCTTGTATAAATCCCAAATATACCCTTGGAGCAAGTATTTAACAGGCACACAGGGTACTCCTCCCGAGGACGATTTTGACCCTCTTGCATATTGGATAATTCAGGCTCATAAAAAGAACATTAAAATACACGCATGGCTAAACCCATACCGTGTAACAAAAAACAATGATGCCAATAACTCGGAATATAATTCTCTTGCGGAAAGCAACCCCGCAAAGCAGCACCCGGAGTATCTGGTAAAATACACCGATAATCAATATTACTTTAACCCCGGTCTGCCCGAGGTAAGGGAACTGCTTGTGGAGGGCGCTTTGGAGATAGTAAACAATTATGATGTGGACGGCATACATTTGGACGATTACTTCTACCCCGGCACAGGCTTTAACGATACCGCCTCTTTCACGGAATACGGCACAGAGTTTTCTTCCATAGATGATTGGCGAAGAAACAACACAGACCTTTTAATACAGGAGCTTAATACAAGGCTGCATGAGGCTGACCCAAACATAGAATTTGGCGTATCACCCTCGGGCATTTGGGCAAACAACACCACAATGGCTGAAGGCTCTGCCACAAGCGGCAGCGAATCCTACACAAAGCTGTATGCGGATACCCGAAAATGGGCGGTAAACGGCTGGGTGGACTATATAGCGCCTCAAATTTACTGGAATATAGGCTACGGGGTGGCAGACTACCGAATTTTAGCAAACTGGTGGGCGGAACAGTTACAGAACAGCCACACCAAATTATACATAGGCATGGCGGATTATCGCTGTTCGGATGCAAAACCAACGGACGTATGGTACGGCACGGAGGAAATAGAACGTCAGCTTGCGCTTAACCGCCAAATACCCAAAATAAGCGGAGAAATACACTTCCGCTACGGTCTTATTGCAGGCTCGCCTCTCCAAAGCTGTCTTTCCGGGTTTTATTCGGCAGCACAGTCTGCGTCTGAGGGCAAACACCCTAAGCCGCTTAACATTTTGCCGAAAAACGAGCCTGCGGAAAGCTCCTTTCCGCCATTGGCAATACTCTATGCCATAACAGCTTTAATAAGCGCTTTATTCCTTATAAGGAATTTATATAAATTTTTATACAAGAAAGGAAGATGAAAATGAAAATAAAAAGACTTGCCGCTTTAATTCTTACAGCAGTATTTTTTTGCGGCGGTTTAACAACAGTCTCGTTTGGTGCATCAGATGATGAAATGAGAGGAATTTGGGTTTCCACCGTATTGAATTTGGACTACCCCTCCTCCCCCACCGCAAGCTCTTCCGCCTTAAAGCAACAGGCGGACTCCATTATCGCAGGCTGTTACTCCATGGGCATAAACAACATATTTTTGCAGGTGCGTCCCTGTTCCGATGCCTTGTATAAATCCCAAATATACCCTTGGAGCAAGTATTTAACAGGCACACAGGGTACTCCTCCCGAGGACGATTTTGACCCTCTTGCATATTGGATAATTCAGGCTCATAAAAAGAACATTAAAATACACGCATGGCTAAACCCATACCGTGTAACAAAAAACAATGATGCCAATAACTCGGAATATAATTCTCTTGCGGAAAGCAACCCCGCAAAGCAGCACCCGGAGTATCTGGTAAAATACACCGATAATCAATATTACTTTAACCCCGGTCTGCCCGAGGTAAGGGAACTGCTTGTGGAGGGCGCTTTGGAGATAGTAAACAATTATGATGTGGACGGCATACATTTGGACGATTACTTCTACCCCGGCACAGGCTTTAACGATACCGCCTCTTTCACGGAATACGGCACAGAGTTTTCTTCCATAGATGATTGGCGAAGAAACAACACAGACCTTTTAATACAGGAGCTTAATACAAGGCTGCATGAGGCTGACCCAAACATAGAATTTGGCGTATCACCCTCGGGCATTTGGGCAAACAACACCACAATGGCTGAAGGCTCTGCCACAAGCGGCAGCGAATCCTACACAAAGCTGTATGCGGATACCCGAAAATGGGCGGTAAACGGCTGGGTGGACTATATAGCGCCTCAAATTTACTGGAATATAGGCTACGGGGTGGCAGACTACCGAATTTTAGCAAACTGGTGGGCGGAACAGTTACAGAACAGCCACACCAAATTATACATAGGCATGGCGGATTATCGCTGTTCGGATGCAAAACCAACGGACGTATGGTACGGCACGGAGGAAATAGAACGTCAGCTTGCGCTTAACCGCCAAATACCCAAAATAAGCGGAGAAATACACTTCCGTTACGGACTTATAGAATCAAATACGGCAATGAAGAGCTTTCTGACCTCTGTTTACAGCGGCGGCTCTACTCTTGAAACACAGCCGGCAGCTCAAGCTGAGGAGCAGTCTGCCGCAGCAACCGAAGCAACCGAAGCAACCACTGAAGCCGAAACTACCCAACCCGCAACACAGTCGCAGGCGCCGCAAGCCGACTTTACGGATATTACGGACTACTACAACTGGGTAAGAGAGCCTGTTAAAACCCTTGTGGGCGCAGGCATTGTAAGCGGTGTAGGGCATAATAAGTTTGCCCCGAGCGACAATGTTCGCCGCTGCGACTTTTTAATAATGCTTACAAAGGTGCTAAGCATAAGTACCGAAAATACAGCGGATAATTTTGATGATGTACCTGCTGATAAATATTATGCAAATGCCATAGCCTCGGCTAAAGCATTAGGCATAGTAAGCGGCACGGGCAGCAACAAATTTAACCCCGAAGCTTACATTTCCCGTCAGGATATGATGGTTATGACGGAAAAAGCTCTTTCCGTAAAGGCTAACCTTGCAGACGCAAGCCTTTCTATATTGGATCAATTTGGGGACAGCTCCAAAATAGAGAACTACGCAAAGCAAAGCGCCGCAAACTTAGTGCTTATAAATATAGTTAGCGGAAGTAAAGGCAATATTAACCCAAAAAGCTATACAACAAGAGCGGAAGCGGCGATTATAATATACAAAATATACTCACTGTATAACAGTTAAGCCTATGATTTATATAACAACAGCGCTCTATGCCGAGGCAAAGCCTTTCATAGAGTGCTTTAGCTTAAAAAAAGATTTGACACAAAACAAAATACAGCTTTTTTCATCAAACACAATACTCCTTTTGGTAACAGGCTGCGGCATACTCAATTCCGCCATGGCATTAAGCCGCCTTTTGGGCGCTCTCCCTCCATCTTACGGAGATGTTTTTGCCAATATAGGCATTTGCGGCGGCAACACCGGGGGTACGTTTGTGTGCAATAAAATATCCTCAAACCTTTCCAACCGTTCCTATTATACCGACCTTATCTTCCCCATACCATACGAGAATGCTGAAATAATATCTTACATAACGCCCCAAAGGGATATACCCAAAAACACTCTTGCGGATACGGAGGCATACGGTTTGGCAATGGCGGCGGCGGACTTTTTTTCTGCGGAAAGAATGTTTTTTATAAAAACAGTGTCGGATAACGGTTCATTTTTAAGCCTTACCCCAAAAAATGTAACGGATATAATTTCAAAAACCGCCCAAAAAACGGCAGACCTTTTAATAAGCCTGCCTGCCGTGCCAATACCCTTTAGCTTTACATCGGAAGAAGAAAGCCTTATAGCTCAATATAAACTGACAGTTACTCAAACACATACACTTAAAACACTTTTAAAATATTATAAGCTGAAAGGCGGCAGTATACAAAACCTTTTAAGCGCCTGCCCGCAGCCGAAAACAAAGCAGCAAGGACGTGATTTGCTTGACAGCCTTCAAAAACACATACTTAAATAAACCCTTCTCCCACATATATGTTGAAGAAAATGTGCTTGAAAACCAAACAGCCAAGTCCATACTTTCTCACTTCAAAAATTCTCATATTATAAAAATAAACCATTATAAGGACGTTTTTAACCGCAAAAACCAGTCATTTGCCATGCAAAAGGCTGTTCCTGCCCTTATTGTGGCAGAAAAGACAAACGAGCTTGTATATAAAGGCGCTCCTTTCTGCCAAAGCTTTGGCAATCCCGATTTTTACTATACCTCCTTTGTTCTGAACTGTCTGTATGACTGCGAGTATTGCTATCTCCGTGGTATGTACCCCGGGGGAAACATTGTTGTTTTTGTAAATTGTGAGGACTTTTTTGATGAGGTTTCAAAAATCTCCAAAGATAAAGAAATATTTCTTTGCATTTCCTACGATACAGACCTGCTTGCATTGGAGCCTGTTTTGGGTTTTTGCAAAAAATGGCATACATTCGCCCAAAGCCACCCCAATGTAAATATTGAACTGCGTACAAAATGCTCCAATATGTCATTTATTAAAAGCCTTATGCCCCTGCCGAATTTTATAATTGCCTTAACCCTTACGCCCCAAAAGGTTGTAAGCCTTTATGAGCATAAAACCCCCTCCCTAAACCAAAGGCTTGCCGCCGCAAAAGAGATTCTTTCAAAAGGCTTTCCCCTGCGTATATCCTTAGACCCCGTTTTGTATGTAACCGACTTTGAAAAAACCTATATTGACTTTATACAAGCCATTCAAGCCAATATTAATCTTTCAAAACTTCAAGACGCGGCTTTCGGCTCTTTTCGCATAAGCCCTGCCTACCTTAAAGCAATGCGTAAAAACTACCCCAACTCTTTAATATCCGCATATCCCTTTCAAACCCAAAACGGAGTATGCGCCTACCCCAAAAACATAGAAAATTATATGTCAAAATTCATATATGAACAGCTTTTAAAAATACTTCCTCCCTCAAAAATTTACCCATGGCATATACAGTAACAAAACCGTTATTCCAACCCAAAGGAATAACGGTTTTATTTACAGCATTTCCGCCAAACAAAATATAAAATTAATTAAAATACATATCGCAATCCCGCAAACCGTAGGCAGTAAAAAGGCAAGTCCCGT
Organism: uncultured Lachnospiraceae bacterium; assembly: GCA_964388305.1. GTDB lineage: Bacteria > Bacillota > Clostridia > Lachnospirales > CAG-274 > JAJQCI01. The sequence continues at coordinate 16,024 of CAYMAA010000008.1, forward strand.
AAGCTTTAAGCTGCCTGTTTCCTTTTTTATTGTTAAAAGAGTTGTTGTGCAGGGAAAATGGCAAATGCAAAAAATAATCGCACAAACAGCAGTTTTAATGCCCCAGCCGTTAGCCGCCAAAATTTCTCCCGTGCTGCCGCTGCCGCCGTACATAACAAGTATAAGCGGCATAACAATTTCATTTGCGGGCATACCAAGCAAAAATCCCGTAAGAGTGCAGCCGTCCATTCCCATAAGCCGCCCCAATGGTTCAAAAAACCTTGCAATATGCCAAATTGCCGCCCTGCCCTGAATATTGCAGCTGCTAAGCGCCCAAATAATTGCTCCCGCAGGCAAAGCCACCATAACCGCTCTTGCCAAAACAAATATAATTCTGTCCAAAACACTCCTTATAACAATTTCCTTTATGTTTGGTATTCTGTAAGGCGGCAGCTCCAAAACAAATGAGCTTTTTTCACCCCTCATAATAAAAGCCGTAACCGCCAATGTAATTATAACTCCAAAGCATAAAGCCGCCAGCACTGCCAAAGCCGCCGCCAAGCTGCTGCCCGTGCCTGCGGAAAAAAATATAACCCCAAGCAAAATTATCATTGAAAATCTGCCGTTGCAGGGCATGAAAACATTTGTAAGTATGGCGGCATTTCTCTCCTTGGGTGTTTCAATAATTCTCGCCGCACTAACGCCGCAGGCATTGCACCCGATACCCATACACATGGTTAAAGCCTGTTTTCCGTTTGTGCCTGCCCTTTTAAAGCATCTGTCCAAATTAAAAGCAATTCTGGGTAAAAAGCCAAAATCCTCCAAAAAAGTAAACAGCGGAAAAAATATAGCCATGGGCGGCAGCATTACGGAAACCACTCTGCCAACCGTGCCGTAAATCCCCTCAGCCAAAAGACCCTTTAGCCATGGGTCTGCCCCCATACCCTCCAAAAGCCGGCAAAGCAAATTCTCCCCTATATTAAAAATATTTTCAAGCCATACGGACGGGTAGTTTGCTCCTGCCGCCGTTATCCAAAGCATTATTCCAAAAACAACCGCAATAGCAGGTATGCCAAACCGCCTGCTCAGCAAAATACCGTCTATTTTTCTGTCTATGGAAACTCCTGTTTTGTGACCCTTAACAACCTGTTTGTATATTTCAGAAGAAAGGCTTGTATATTTTTCCGTTTCTCTAATGCCCTTAATCTCTCTTCTCTCCGTTTCTTTCCTTAAAGCCGCCTTAAGCTCATCAAAACCCCTGTTTCTTCCTGCCGCCATTCCTATAACATTTACGCCAAGCAAAACGGCCAACCCTTCAATGTCAATTTCAATACCCTTTTTTTCTGCCTCGTCCAACATATTTACACAAACAATAACCCTCTGTGTAACATCTAATATTTGCAGTGTCAATATTAAATTTCTTTCCAAACAGGTGCCGTCCAGCACCACCACAACAACCTCTGCCCTCCCCTCTTTTAAAAAATTCACCGCCGCAGCCTCGTCCTCAGACCTTGCCTTTAAGGAGTACATTCCCGGCAAATCCACAATCTCCCTTTCTTCAAACCACCCTGCAGCCGTTCCCACGGTTTTTCCGCTCCAGTTGCCCGTGTGCTGTTTTAATCCAGTAAGCCTGTTAAAAATGGTACTCTTGCCCGTATTGGGGTTTCCGGCAAGAGCAATAACTCTGCCGCCCACATCAATACTCCTCCCAAAATTTAATATAAATGTTATCCGCATCTTCCTTTCTCAATGCCATAACAGCTCCCTTAACTCCGTAAGCAACAGGATCCCCCGAAGGACTTCTGTGCAGGCTTGTTACCTCTGCGCCCTTTGTAAAGCCAAGCTCCATAAGCCTTTCCCTGTTTTTAAAATCTCCGCCAATACCTGCAATAACTCCCCCTGCACCTATCGGCATACAAGAAAGCGGTAATCCCTTCATATTAAAAGGCACCTCCCAAAAATCTGCGTTATATACTAAATTATATAACATAGCCATATATTTGGTGCCTGTCAGCAAAATATAAATGCAGATACACCTGCAAAAAGCATTTGGCAAACTCATTATGTAAAACTCTCCGCCGCACTGTGCAAAGCTAACAATTATGACAAATTTGTTTAAAAATTTAAAAAAGTTTTGTAAAAAATTACTTGTTTTATTTCAGAATTGATTGTATAATATATATAACAGTAAAACCGTCGGCTTAAAGATGCTGTCGGCTTGTGTATTATTTATAAAAACAGGAGGTATCAACAATGTCTTATAAAGATGTTTATAATCAATGGTTAAATGATCCTAACTTTGATGAGGCTACAAAGGCAGAGCTTCGTTCAATAGCAACAGACGAAAAGGAAATCGAGGACCGTTTTTATCGTGAGCTGGAGTTTGGTACGGCAGGTTTGAGAGGTGTTATAGGCGCAGGCACTAACCGTATGAATGTTTATATCGTTGGCAGAGCTACACAGGGCTTTGCAAACTACATATTAAAGCAGGAGCCTGAACGTGCAAAAATGGGTGTGGCCATTGCATACGACAGCCGTAATATGAGCCCCGAGTTTGCTGAGGCAACAGCTCTTACGCTTGCGGCAAACGGCATTAAGGCATATCTCTTTGAGTCACTTCGTCCCGTTCCCGTGCTTTCCTTCACAGTACGGCATTTAGGCTGCACAGGCGGTATTGTTATTACTGCAAGCCACAATCCCCCTCAGTATAACGGATATAAGGTTTATTGGGAGGACGGCGCACAGGTGCCTTACCCCAGAGATGAAGCCATTATGAATGAGGTAAATGCCATTTCTTCATTTGCGGACGTTAAAAAGATTTCCAAAGAAGAGGCTCTTAAAAAAGGACTTCTTGAAATAATAGGCAAGGAAGTTGACGATGCTTATGACGAGGCAGTTTTGGCACAGCTTATTAACCCTGAGCTTGTTAAGGAAGAGGGCAAGGTGTTAAAGGTTGTTTATACTCCTCTCCACGGCTCGGGCAATCTCCCCGTTAGAAGAATACTTAAAAAAGCAGGCTTTGAAAATGTTATAGTTGTTCCCGAACAGGAGCTGCCAAACGGCAACTTCCCAACAGTTGCGCTTCCAAACCCCGAAGATGTAAACGCCTTTAAGCTTGCTATGGAGCTTTCCGAAAAGGTTGGAGCAGACTATATGTGCGCTACCGACCCCGATGCGGACAGAGTTGGCGCTGTTGTTAAAAACTCAGATGGAGAATATGTTGTATTTAACGGAAATATGATGGGTACTCTTATTTGCGAATATATACTTTCACAAAAAGCAAAAAAAGGTGTCCTTCCCAAAAATGCGGCTGTTGTATCCACAATTGTATCCTCAGACCTTACAAAGGCTATTTGTAAAAACTACGGAGTTAAATACTTCGATGTTCTTACAGGCTTTAAGTATATTGGGGAAAAGATTAAGGAATTTGAGGCAGACGGCAGCTATGCTTATCAGTTTGGTTTTGAAGAATCCTATGGCTGCTTAACAGGTACTTACGCAAGAGATAAGGATGCGGTAGACGCTAACCTGCTCATTGCGGAAATTGCCTCTTACTATAAAAAACAGGGTAAAACACTTTATGACGCTTTACAGGAGCTTTATGCAAAATACGGATATTATAAAGAAACGGTTACATCAATTAACCTTGGCGGTGTTGAGGGCGCTGCTCAAATTAAAAAGGTTATGGCGGATCTCCGTGCAAATGCTCCTATGGAGGTTGGCGGCGTAAAGGTTATTGAGGCTCGTGACTACAGTGCAGATACAATTAAAAATACAGTTACAGGCGAGGTTACACCAACAGGCTTGCCTAAGTCAAACGTTTTGTATTTCGTTCTTGAAGACGGCACATGGTTCTGCGTTCGTCCGTCAGGTACAGAGCCAAAAATTAAGGTTTATTTCGGCGCAAACGCTCCTACAATGGCAGAGGCGGAGGCTAAAGCCAAAAAAGCGTCAGACGGTATCCTTGCAATAGTAGACGGAATATTAAAATAATATATAATAACATAATATAAAAATTACCGCCTTGGATAGATATGTCCAAGGCGGCTTTTCGTTATAAAACCATTTCACAAAGTCTTTCAAAAACTTCCGGGTTTTCCTTTTTAATGCTCATTGGCTTAAACTCTCTGTTTAAAAAACCGTGTAAGCTTTCACCCTTACAAATAATTTCACTTCCGGTTTTGTTTGTTGCTTCGTACTCAAACCCCACCTTAACAGGACTGACCTTGTTTATTTTTGTTTTGATTAAAATAATATCATCAAAGCCGCTGCTTTTCGCATACTTGCAGCTAATGCTTAAAACAGGCATAATAATACCCGTTTCCTCAAACCACTTGTAGCTCATTCCCATTTCGTCCATAAAATATACTCTTGCCTCTTCAAAATATCTTATATAGTTGGAATGGTGAGTAACACCCATTCTGTCCGTTTCATAATAATTAATTTTTCTTTCGTATATAACTTCCATGCTTTCTCCTTTCCTGATAATAATTTGGGGAATGTCTGTTTTAATAAGTGTTTTAATAAGGCTGCTCACCGTTTTATACGGATTTTCAATCCGTATAAAACGGCGACCCTCAGAGAGGGAGAGGGCGACGGCGGCACCGCTGACGCCGCCACCGCCCTCTCCGCAATCCTCAGCGATTAATTACAACGCAGCTTTTTTCAAACGCTTAAAACAGGCATAATAATACCCGTTTCCTCAAACCACTTGTAGCTCATTCCCATTTCGTCCATAAAATATACTCTTGCCTCTTCAAAATATCTTATATAGTTGGAATGGTGAGTAACACCCATTCTGTCCGTTTCATAATAATTAATTTTTCTTTCGTATATAACTTCCATGCTTTCTCCTTTCCTGATAATAATTTGGGGAATGTCTGTTTTAATAAGTGTTTTAATAAGGCTGCTCACCGTTTTATACGGATTTTCAATCCGTATAAAACGGCGACCCTCAGAGAGGGAGAGGGCGACGGCGGCACCGCTGACGCCGCCACCGCCCTCTCCGCAATCCTCAGCGATTAATTACAACGCAGCTTTTTTCAAAATCCTCAGTTTTTTATGCCTTTCCGTCAAAAAACACAAAATCCATCTGACGTGTTTCAGCGCTGACCCTTATCAGTTGTACTCTTACCCTGTCCCCGGGCTTGTAAACCTTATGGGTTCTTTCACCCATACAACTCATTGTTTCCCGGTTAAATTCATATCTGTCATCATTCATATTTTTATAAGCAACCATGCCCTCGCAGGTGTTTACAAGCTCCACATAAATGCCCCAACCCGTAACTCCGCTTATAATTCCGTCAAACACCTGACCAACCTTGTCCTCCATAAACTCAGCCTTTTTCATATCAACAGACTGCCTTTCAGCCTCCTCGGCACGTCTTTCGTTAAAGGAACAGGTCTGAGCCTTTTCTTCCAAGTCATGCCCAAATTTAGCAACCAGCTCTCCAATTTCCATGCCGTCCAAATAAAGGGATATTATTCTGTGTATAAAAAGGTCGGGGTATCTCCTTATGGGTGATGTAAAGTGACAATAGTATTTTGCCGCAAGTCCGTAATGCCCCAAACACTCTCCCGTATACCTTGCCTGCTGCATACTCCTTAAAGCAAGTGTGCTTATAAAAAGCTCTTCCGGCTTATCCTTAACACTTTCCAAAAGCCTTTGCAAATTTCTCGGCTCGGCTTTATCTCCCCTTAAAACATAACCCATTCCTCCAACAGTCTTTTTAAGCATATCATATTTTTCATCATCAGGCTCTTGGTGGCTCCTGTACATAAAGGGCGCCTCCAGCCAAAAAAACTCCTCTGCAACGGTTTCATTGGCAGCAAGCATAAACTCTTCAATAATGCTTGTGGCAACATTTCTGCTTCTTGGCAAAATATCCACTGTGCGCCCCTCATCATTAAGCACAACATAAGCCTCTCGGGACTCAAAATTTATGGCGCCTCTCTTCCTTCTTTTTTCAAACAGAATATCCCTAAGCTGTTTCATACATTGAAACATCGGCAGTAAATTGCCGTATTCTTCAATATACGGACTGTTCTCCTCCGTAAGCAAGCTGTTTACAATCGTATAGCTCATTCGCCTGTTTACGTTTATAATGCCCTTTTCAATGCGGTGATTTACCACATTTCCTCTTCTGTCAATTTCCATAATACAGCAAAGACAAAGCCTGTCCACTCCCTCGTTAAGAGAGCATATTCCGTTGGAAAGCTCCTTTGGCAGCATAGGTATAACTCTGTCCGCCAAATAAACGCTCGTACCCCTTTTGTAAGCCTCTCTGTCCAAAACGGAGTCCTTTTTTACATAATGGCTGACGTCCGCAATATAAACCCCTAACTCAAAATTGCCGTTTTCAAGAACTCTGCAAGAAACCGCATCATCCAAATCCTTTGCGTCCTCTCCGTCAATGGTAACCATTTCTGCATTTCTAAAGTCCTCTCTGTAGGTCAAATCCTCTCCCTTTGTGCTGTCGGGTATCATATTTTTAACATATTCCCGCACTTTTTCGGGAAACTCAACAGGTATTCCGTTTTCCGTAACAATAGAAAGCACGTCAACCCCTTTTTCGCCCTTATGCCCTAAAATCTCTACAACTTTGCCTGTTGCCACTCTTTTTATGTTAGGCGGCTGAGTTATTTTAACCACAACCTTGTCATCTGTTGCCGCACCGCCGCTGCCGCCTTTTGAAATATCTATTCTCCTAAATAAATTTTCTTCGTCGGGAAGAACAAATTGCCTTTTTCCGTTTTTTATAAAAGTTCCTACAATGGTGTCATAGCCACGCTTAATAACCTTTTTTATAACACCCTCGCAGCTATGCCTGCCTGTTGCCCTCACTTCACCCACAAGTACAGTATCCTTGTGAACGGCTTTGCCTAAATTTTCTTTGGCAATGTATATGTCCTCTTCCAAGCCATCACATTTAACAAAGCCAAAGCCGTTTTTGTGAGTTTTTAAAACACCCACATACATACCCACCTTCTCAGGCGCAGTAAGCCTGCCTCTTTTTGTAATAAAAATCCTGCCCTCATCAGCAAGCTCCTTTATAACATATTTAAAAAGCTCGTGATCTTCATCAGGCACCTGCATTATAAGCTCCACTTCCCGTTCCGTCAACGGCGTCTTATATTCTTCACTTTTTATAAATTCTTCAATTTTGTTTTTTTCCGGTTCTATTATTTTACTTAAATCATTTTCCATATATACCGTCCTCTAAAAAACCTAAATATAATAATTTTTGCTAAAGAAATACTAAATTTCAAGATCAAAAATTTAAAAGGCTATTCCCAACGGAACAGCCCCTTCTTGTTAGATAAGATTACTTACAAGTGTAAGCACTACAAAAATGATTGTAGCAATAATTGTATATCTTTCAAGCCTTTTTTCAATAGATTTACCCTTATTCTTATCCCAATATGTTTGCTGACCGCCCATACCGGAAACGGAACCCGTAAAACCGCCGGCTCTCTTATTCTGCATCAGAATAAAAACATTTACACCTACACAGGCAAGTAAAATTAAAACACAAATAACATAAAATACTACCATTTTAATTTACCTCCTAAACATACTAAACAGATTGTACCATAAAAAGCTTATGTTTGCAAGCACATATTTTATTTTTTATGAAATTTCTCAATCCCTAAATTATCCCATAATCATTAATACAGGCTGTACAAAAGCTCTCCTGTTTCAGCAATCTTTTGGGATAAAGCCGTAAACTCTTCACTGTCAGATGTAAATACATCATATATAACTCCGCCCTCGGGTTTATGCTCTTCAATAGAACTGTCAAGTGCATCTATTTTAACCTTTACGTTAAAATCTCCTATAGAGTCGGACTCGTCACCGTCATCTACCGTAAGATTGTCTACCGTAAAATCAAAGCTGTTTTCCGTAAGCATATAAGTGCCTTTTCCGCCTAAAATTATTCTGCCGTCATAACCGTCGTTATAATCGAAATTAAATGTATAAGCGCCGTCATTTTTGTTATAATCAAGGTTTAAATCCAATGCTTCAATGCCATCGCTTTTAACCGTTCCGTCTATGGCAAATGTGTTTTCATCTGCGGTAACATTTCCCTCAGCCTCAACACCGTCAGCATTACATTTAACAATAAAATTGTCAAACCTGCCATCAGGGCATTCCAATGATAAATTAACTTCGTTTTCTTCAATGCTAATTTTAACAACTCTTCCGCCATAAATATATAAAACGGGCTCTATGGTTTCTTCGGTTTCTTCCAACTCGCCAGCAAGCTCATTAAAAGCGGTTTTGCAGCTTTCGGAAATTTCGCTCATTTCCTCATCAATGTTAAAATCCTCTCCGCTAAAAGCCTCAATTAACGGTCTGTATTTATTTATTATGGCAGAATAATCGGCAATCTCCGCATAATAGCTGCCAAAATCTCTAACAATATCCGCAAAATCGGAGCCGCTTAATTCAACACTGTAGCCTTGTGCTTTTTTACCGTTTTCAAGCTCATAAACGTCCTCTGTTTTTTCGGCGCTCTCACCGATTTCTTTAAAAAGATTACTTAAATCATCATCATACTTTAAAACAAAGCTTTCATAAAAGTCCGAAGCATTTAACAACCCCTCAATATCCTCATATTTAAGACCTTCAAAGCTAAAGTCCTCGTCAAACTCGGCTTCAACGCCCAGTGTCTGACACAACAAACTGTCGTTATATTTGGATAATACGTCCTTTTTCGGAACTTTAAACCATTCATCTCCGGCTAAACCGATTCTTCCGTATAAATCGTTTTCATCACCGTAAATTTCTACAAGATTTTTACTGCCTAAAAGATTAACATTGGCTGTACAATAGCTAAGTCCTTCGTCGGGGTTTCTGTCTAACACAAAGCTTCCTGCCTCTTCTCCCTCATAATTTACATTTATATTAAAAGATGTGGGAGAATCCATATAAAACCTTGTAAAGGCTTTTTTAACATCATTTTTATTGCTTCCGCAAATTTCTCTAACCGTAGTTTTAACAGCATTTTCTACCCTTGCACTGTCCCCGCCAAAAAGATTTGTAACGGCATCTCTTGCCTGAGGAACGGCGGCAAAAGCAGCAACCCCTGCCACAATAACCGCAGCAACGCCTATGCCTGCCCCAACGGCAGCCTTGTTGGATTTCTTTACATTATTAACTTCAGTAATGCTTTCATTGCCCGTATTCTCATTGTTTACATTTTCACTCACAGCCAAACCTCCCAAAAATCATTTATATAATTATACCCTATATTATGCCTGTTTTCAATACCTTTCTCCAAAAAATATTATTATTCACAGGTAATATTCTGCCGCTGTAATAAATATAATTTTATAAATATAAAGGCGGTAATAATATGATATACATAATAAAAACCAAAACGGCATTTCTGTTTTACTATTGTACCGAGGGCAGACTTGTTAAAAGAATAAAATCGGCCGAGGGCCTTTCACAGGAATATACTATAATAGAAAATGTAAATAAGGACTTTTCGTTAAGCCTTGCTCCCGCAGGCACAATATATATTTTTGCATTAAATAAATCAGGCATAACCCTAATTACCGAAACAAAACAGGGCTTTTCAAAAAAGCTTATTTTGAAAAATATTAAGTCCGCAAGCTCAATGCCTGTATTTTTTGATGCCAAACAATACAAAAATAATATAAATCTTATATATAACACACCTTGGGATAACAGCTGCACAAACAGCATATACCTGCATCGGCTTTCCAAAAACCAATCTCCGCCGATTTTTGCGGATACCTCGCAAAATGTGCAAAATCTGCCCTTTACAGTGTGCCATATACCCGATTTGCGAATTTTGTTTTATCAAAAACGAGCATCACAAAACAAACTTGTATACAGAGAGGTATCTCAAACCGCCATAGGCAGCTGCCATACGGTTTTTTCCTCCTCTGCGCCCTTTTCGGATTATTCCGTTTTGGTAGTGCCGACAGGACTTTATTTTCTTGCGGCAACAAACAATATTTTCTTTTCAAGGCTCATTTTTAAACAGCGTACAGGCGATGAGCTGTCACCGCTGCGCAATGTGGCAAATATGCCCTCAATAGCCTGTCCTATGCTGTTTTTTAATAGTGGAAAAATTAATATGTTTTTTACTTCCGCAGGACGCCCCTATATTTCGGTGGATTTTGCGCCGCCCAAGCCTTATAACGGCAAAATTTCTCATCGACTTGCCAAAGCTCGTTTTATAGATAATACCGCTTCAAATATTATTGCCTCCGAAGCTCTCGTAAACTGTTTAGCTCCTTGGGAAATTCAGCTTTATCCTCAAATTGACGCTGATTTTGAAAATCTAACCCCACCCTCACCGCCAAAGCCGCCTTTAGAGAGCGGCAAAGCTGTAAAAATAAAGCGGGGAGAATACAGCTTTAACGACTTTTTTCCGCCAAAAGGCGGTGCCGCACCGTGAATATAAATATAAAAAACATAGTTGTATGTGTAATATCTCTTATTGCGCTAACACTGACAGCCATAACCCTTACACATACTTCATCACAGGTTTTTTCTATGGAGAAAAAAATAATACTTTTAGACCCGGGACACGGCGGATTTGACCCCGGCAAGGTAGTGCCGCAAGGTAATGCGGAAAAGGATATAAACTTAAAAATCGCCTGTTATTTGCTAAGCTATCTTGAACAAAACGGCGCCACTGTGTATATGACCCGAATTGATGATGCCGCTCTTTCCGAAACAAAAAGAGATGACCTAAAGGCAAGACGCAAGCTGTCCGACTCCGATAAGGTAGACGCCATGGTAAGCATACACCAAAATTATTATCCCTCCGCAAATGTGCATGGAGCGCAGGTTTTTTATCCCTCTTCCTCAGAAGAGGCAAAATTGCTTGCTGACAGCATACAAAAGAGAATTTCTCAGCTTGCGGATACCTCCAACAAAAGAGTTATTAAAGAAAATGCCTCATATTATCTTTTGAAAAACACTAAAAAACCGTCTGTAATAGTTGAATGTGGATTTTTATCCAACCCCAAAGAAAATGCTCTTTTAAATTCCGAAGAATATCAGAAAAAAATTGCATGGGCAATATTTTTGGGCATTACCGACTATTTTTCATTTCAAAACAAGCTATAGGAACTGCTCAACTTTCTGTACGGCTTTCAGCCGTACAGAAAGCTGACCCTCGGGGGCGGCCGGAAGAAACGGCAAGTCTGCCGTTTCTTCCGCCGCCCAAAAACCGCTTGCGGTATGCCTGCCTTTGCCATTTATAATAAATCCTCGGGGGTAGTTATTTTAATATTGCTGTATTCACCCTCAGTCATTTTTACCTTTACTCCTATGTATTCCGCTGCCATGGCGTCATCCGTAACAAAAGCGCCGTTCTTAAGCACCCTTTCATAGGCCTTTAATAAAATGCTTTTTTTAAATGCCTGCGGTGTTTGAGAATTCCACAAAAGCGACCTGTCAGGTGTACTCTTTACAAAGCCGTTTTCATCGCAAATTTTAATTGTGTCCTTTGAGGGTACACCCATAACACAGGCATTGTATTTTTTTACATCATCTATAATTTTTAAAATGCTTTTTTCTTCAATATACGGCCGTACACCATCGTGAATAAGAACATAGTCCACGTTTCGGGATACTGCGTTAAGTCCGTTCCATACGGAATTTTGCCTTTCCGCTCCGCCTGCAACAACAGCCTTTAATTTTGTTATATCCTTAAGCATATCTTCCGCAAGGGCAACTTCGCCTTTGCCCGTCACAACAACAATTTCATCAATACCGCCGCACTTTTCAAACTTCTCTACAGTTTTTAAAAGTATAGGCTTTCCCTCCAAAAGCAAATACTGTTTCGGTATGGAGGATCTCATTCTTTTTCCTGTTCCTGCCGCAACAATTACTACCGCTGTACTACTATTCACGTTTTCACCCCTTTAATACAAAAAACCGTTTGTAACAAGTATATGCCAAATTACGGCAATTAAAATACATATTAATATAAAAACCAAACCAAATGCCAAAATACTCCGTCTGTTTTTTTCTGTAATCATTCTGTCATCGGTTTCTTCGTCATAATTGTCATAATCATTTACAGGGCATTTTTCGCAAAATTGCTCTTCATTATTTAATTCTTCATTACTGTTTTTACAATTCACACCGACACCTCATTTATTATTTATATTATTACCGCTCACCGTTTCATACGGATTTTCAATCCGTCCGAAACGGCGACCCTCGGGGAGAGGGCGGGGCGACGGCGGCGCCGCTGACGCCGCCACCGCCCCGCCGCAAGCCTT
>CAYMAA010000009.1:0-26673 GCA_964388305.1 uncultured Lachnospiraceae bacterium
AATTTTATGAGCATTTACAACAATATCGGATTTTGCCGCTTGTCTGAAAACCTCGGTAAGCCTTACCACATTAATTGTTTCGGAAGAAATAATATCCTTTAAAACACTGCCTGCCCCAACAGACGGCAGCTGGAAGCTGTCCCCCACAATAATAAGCTTTGTGCCGTGAGGGATTGCTTTTAAAAGGCTGTACATAAGCATAATGTCTATCATAGAGGTTTCGTCCAAAATAACTATGTCAGCGTCTATTGGGTTATCCTCGTCCTTTTCAAAAACCTGATGTCTGCTGTTTTCCGCCAGAAAATCCGCCTTTAAAAGCCTGTGTATGGTCTGTGCCTCCAGTCCGGTTGCCTCGGTCATTCTTTTTGCCGCTCTGCCCGTAGGCGCAGCCAAAACAATCTCATACCGCTCAATTTGCAGCAGCTTAATAACGGCATTAAGAGTAGTTGTTTTACCTGTTCCCGGGCCTCCCGTAATAACAACCACTCCGTTCTCCATAGCCTCCTTAACGGCAATTTTCTGCTCATAGGCAAGTCTTATTCCGTTCTCCTTTTCAAGCCATTCAATGTCCTCTTTAAAGTCAAAGCTGACCTTTCTTGCGGTTCTGTCCAGCTCCAATAGCTTTCTTGCGGTATAAATTTCAGCATAATAATATGTATTAAGATATACCCTTATGCCTTCTTCCCTTTTTTCGCAGTATATTTTCTGTTCCGCAGCCATTTCCTTTGTAATGTCCTCAATAAGCTGCTCATCAGTTTCCAAAACCGATGCTGTGTTCCGCTTCAGGCTTTCCATAGGCAAATAAGTGTGTCCGCTTTGGGACGCAAGGTTTAAAACAAATTTAATGCCGGACTTTATTCTGTAGGGGGACTCCCGCTCAACCCCCATTTTAAACGCAATAAGGTCTGCGGTTTTAAAGCCTATCCCCGTAATTTCATCGGCAAGCCTGTAAGGGTTGCTCTCCACAATTTCAATAGCCTTTTCGCCGTATCTTATAAATATTTTCATACCGTATACGGGACTTATTCCGTATTTGTCCAAATAAACAATAACTCTCCTAAGCTCCGCCTGCTCATGAAAAACCTCGCCTATGGTCATTGCCTTTTCTTCACTTATACCCCTCACCTCAGCAAGCCTTAACGGGTCTTTTTCTATTATCTCAAATGTTTTTTCGCCAAACCTTTTAACAATTCTTTTGGAAAGCCCTGCTCCTATGCCCTTAATAAGCCCCGACCCTAAGTACTTTTCCATTCCTCTCTCTGTTTTTGGCAGGGTTTTGCTGTATCCGCTCACATTAAGCTGCCTGCCGTAGCTTGGGTGATTTACAATGCTGCCTGTTACCTTAATGCTTTCCCCCTCGTTAATATCGGGTAAATATCCAACACAAATAAGCTCCCTGTCCTTTTCTCCATTGTCATCGCTTAAAGAAAAAACACGGTAGCCGTTCTCCTCGTTAGAAAAAATTATGCTCTCAACAACACCCTCCGTTGTTAAAATACGTTCCATATAAATCACCAAAATTAATTATACCCAATTTACTCCTTCTTTGCAACACCTTTTCAATTATTAAACAATATTCATTAATTGACAAATACTTATTTGATATATATAATTGATTTGTGAGTTATTTGACAGAGTAAATATTGATTTATATTTATATATATTTATAGTTTTATTTATCTTTATTTTTGAAAACTGCATTTTTGGCAAATTTTTTTACTGATTTTAAAAAAATGCTTGATTTTAAGTGTGCAATGTGGTATTATATCAGTGTTGTGTATTAATGTATGCCAAAATGTATACAAATTTATGAAAGAGGTGTTTTAAATGAAACAGGATATTCAGCCAAAGTACTATCAGGCAAAGGTTACTTGCAACTGCGGCAATACTTTTACTGTTGGCTCTACCAAGCCTGAAATTAAAGTAGAAGTTTGCTCTAAGTGCCACCCGTTCTACACAGGCAGCCAAAAGGTTCTTGTAGATGCAGGCGGACGTGTTGATAAATTCAATAAGAAGTACGGCTTAAAGTAATTATTATAAATCAAGGCTCTGTTTTTCAGAGTCTTTTTTATTTGGTTAAATTGTATTTACAAACGGCTGAAAATGGTTTATACTAAATGTAATAAAAGAATAACACAAAGGCGGTGTATATATGATTATTACTGTAACTTTAAACCCTGCTATAGATAAAACCGCAACCGTGGACGGTTTTAAAGTAAATGAAATTAACCGAATATACGATATTGTTCATGATTCGGGAGGAAAAGGCATTAATGTTTCCAAAACAATACTCTCACTGGGCGGCAACTCAATAGCCACAGGCTTTATAGGCGGCTATTTCGGAATGATGGTTGAACGTGATTTGGTGGATTTGGGTATTACGGTAAACTTTGTTCACATAGATGCCGAAACAAGAACAAACACAAAAATTTTGGATATAAACGGAGGTGTAACCGAGTTTAACGAGCCGGGGCCTTCCGTTACGGAGTTTGAAATAAAACGTCTTACTGATAAGCTTGTAAATATGGCAAACGAGGACTCCATAATAGTCCTTTCGGGCAGTCTGCCAAGCGGAGTAGAGCCTGCCATTTACAGAGATTTAATATATGCTCTGCACAAAAAAGGCGCTAAGGTATATACTGATTGCGACGGTGATGCTTTTAAATTTGCCCTTGAAGCAACTCCGGATTTGCTTAAACCGAATAAATCCGAGGTGCTTAACTACTTCGGCAAAGCTGACGCCACGGAAGAAGAGCTTATTGATATGGGCAAATACTTTATAAATAAGGGCATAAGCTATGTAATCATTTCATGCGGCGCTGAAGGAGCGTACTTCTTTACAAAGGATAAAATCTATAAAAGTCCTGCCGTAGAGGTTGAGGTAAGGTCTACCGTAGGCGCAGGGGATACAATGATGGCTGTTTTTGCATACTACAGCGAAAGAGGCTATAGCTTTGAGGACGCAATTAAAATGTCCGTTGCCGCCTCTGCGGCGTCAATTACCACAAAGGGTACCCGCCCTGCACCTATAGAGGTTGTAAATGACCTGCTTAAATATGTTGTTGTGGAAGAAATTTAAACCGACCGCCTTATGCCCGGGTAAAAGCTGTTTTCAAGTACATAAGGGCTTTTTCTCGCTTTTCTGTGTTTTGGCGCTTTAACGCTTCTTTTTAAAGCTGCGTATTTTTTGTAATAATGCACAGCGGCAAAAATATAAGCAAAAAAGCCTAAAAACATAATGGGTTCAAGCCTTAAGCAAACGGAAAGCTCAGCGCCTGCGGCGGCAATACATAAAACACTTCCGCATAAACAAATAATAGTCATAAAAAAATTGATACTGCTGTTTTTCATTTTGTTAACTCCTTTCCTTTTGTTGATTTAATTATATAACAGCAGTATGTAATTTTTTTTGCATCTTAGGAGTTGTATAGCTTGAAAATTTTAATTGCCACGGATTTATATAAACCTACAGTCAACGGTGTTGTTACCTCCGTGTTGAATTTGAAAAAAGCTCTTGATATTTTGGGTCACGATACAAAAATTCTCACATTGTCGGAAAGGCTTTCTTCCTACAAAACCGAAAATGTCTGGCTTAATGCTTCTGTTCACGTCCCCGTATACCCTCAGGCAAGGGCAGGCGTTATAAAACGAAAATATATTAAGGAAATTATAGACTGGCGCCCCGATGTTATTCACACACAGGCGGAGTTTTCAACATTTCTTGCCGCAAAAAGGCTTTCAAAAATACTTAATGTACCAATCGTTCACACCTACCACACAGTATATGAGGACTATACCCATTATTTTTGTCCAAGTAAAAAAGCAGGCAAAAAAATCGTATCGTTTTTAACACGTTATTTTTTAAAGCATACGGAGGACGTAATCGCCCCAACAAATAAGGTTAAATCCCTGCTGAAATCATACGGCGTTAAACAGCCTATTTATGTTTTGCCAACAGGCTTGGAGCTTGATAAATTCAGTTTTACTCTAACGGAGAATGAAAAAGCCGCCTTAAAGGAAAAGCATAACATACCAAAAAATAATAAAATAATGATATTTTTGGGCAGACTTGCAAAGGAAAAAAATATAGCAGAGCTTCTAAAATACTTTAAAATGCTTAACAGGCAGGACGTTACCCTCCTTATTGCAGGCGGCGGGCCCTATTTGGGCGAGCTTAAAAAAGAGGCAGGTAATATATGCACAGGTCTTTCCGTAATTTTTACGGATATGGTAAACCCCGAGGATGTGGGCAAATATTATAAATTAGGTGACTTTTTTGTCAGCGCCTCCACCAGCGAAACACAGGGTTTAACCTATATAGAAGCTCTTGCCAACGGTCTGCCTGCACTTTGCCGCAAAGACCCTTGTATAGATGATGTTGTAATAAATAATGAAACGGGTTATCAGTATTCAGGCTATGAGGATTTTGCCGTTTTTGCAAATAAAATGCTTAGTGATACGGCTTTTAGAAATATCCTTTCCCGAAATGCGCTGAAAAAAGCCAAAGGCTTTTCAATCGAAGCCTTCGGCAAACAGGCGGAAAATATATATAAACAGGCTATTCAAAATTTTAAAAGCGTTTAATAATATATATTTTCAAACATTATTCTGCTTTTGCGTGACGCATGATATAATTTAACCAAGTGGTGTTAAAGAGGATACCAATATGAAAAATATAATTATATGGACTTGGGAAATACCCAATCTTCCGAGAAATAAAGGCGATGATTTACTTCCTTCGGCTTAAAGGCATCTTAATAAGGAAGGAATGAAATTATATATGAAAATTGAATATTTCAAGAGATATTTATTTCTTTGCATAGCGCTGTTCATAATGTCGTTGGGAGTAGCTTTTTCCATTAAGGCCGATTTGGGGACTTCTCCTATTTCAAGCGTTCCTTATGCTGTAAGCCTCATATCCCCGATAACGGTCGGCACGGCAACCATCATTATGCACTGCGTATTCATTTTGCTGCAAATAATTATCTTGAGAAAAAAATACCGGCTTATACAGTTGATGCAGCTTCCGGTAGCGATTATTTTCGGATTTTTGACGGATTTTTCGGTGTGGCTGATTAATTGTGCAGCCTATTCGTCTTATCCTTCACAGTGGATTTTATGTATTGCGGGAATTGTTTTGGTAGCTATAGGCGTCAGTATGGAGGTTACGGCAAATGCCGTTACTTTGGCGGGAGAGGGACTTGTGCTTGCTATTTGCAGGGTATTGCCCGTTAAATTCGGAAATATGAAAGTATGCTTTGATATTTCTTTGGTAGTAATAGCTATATTGATAGGACTTCTCGCAAAAGGCGAATTGTTGGGAATCAGAGAAGGCACGGTTGCTGCGGCTGTGTTTGTAGGCTTGCTTTCCAAACTGTTTTGTAAGCCTTCGGCAAAAATTATGAATAAGCTGATAAGGGATGGATCGGAATAAAAATTTATTATAGTAGGAGGATACATAAATGAAAAAGCAAATTTTATCAATAGTACTTGCAGCGGCTTTGTTACTCGGTATCTGCGGCTGCGCAAACGAAAGCAAAACGGAAAGCGGCGATACTGCAACGGCGGAAACAAATGTTTTAACCGAAGCTAAAACGACGCAGTATTTTACGGATGATGCGGTGACTGAAACAGATATGCAAACAATTCTTGAAGCCGGCGTGAATGCACCGAGCGGAATGAATAAGCAGCCGTGGCACTTTACGGCGGTAACGGACAAGGATATAGCTCAACAGGTAGCGGACGCTATGAGCGCTGTGATGCCGCAGGGCGCAAAGGCAGTTTCGGGAAACGTAAGAGCGAAAGCCGGTGTGGGCGATGCGCCGCTTGCGATTTTTATTTCCTGTGAGGACGGCTCCGAGCTTGATGCCGGTTTGGCATGTCAGAATATGTCGGCGCAGGCGCAGCTTTTGGGTTACGGCACAAAAATATTATCCTCGCCGACTGTCGTGTTAAACGGCGAGAATAAAAGCGAATATGATGAGCTTTTGGATATTCCCGAAGGGCAGAGCGTTGCGGCTGTGCTTATAATAGGCGTTCCCGATACATCGATTGATGAAAGCGCAGACGGAGTGACAGGCGCATCGGTAAGAAACTCCTTTGATGAAATGGTAACTGTTAAATAATTTAACCAAGTAAAGTTTACCGCAGCAAAAGTTCTGAAGTATGCGCAGCGACAGCGGAGTGCGAATATCCTTTGCCATTTTATCGGTATTTTACCGTAAAACCGCAAAAAAGTCCGATTTTATCGGACTTTTTTTACAGCATGAAGCGTTTGACAATATACATTATCAAACGCTTTTTTACGTTTTATTCGGCGCTGCCCTCGGTTTCAGGCTCATACAGTTCATATTCATCTATATTATCGGGCAAAACAACGGAGCTGTTGTTAATTTCATCATATCCTGCTATTGTTCTGTACTTAAATGTAAATATATCCGTTGCGTTAGCGTCCTTCTGTACAGTTACCTGACCGTCATAATACATATTGTAGCTGGCAACATATCCGTCCTCGGTAATATATGCCTCAAAGGTTGCCTCGTTAAAGCTGAGATTTTTGTAGGTAGTCCCCGTCATGGCAAGTATCTCAAAAATCTCTTCATCAGGCGCTTCCGCAAGGTTTTGCAAATTAAATGTAAAAACAACCTTTTTAATACCGTCACTGTAAGTGGTTATATCCACATGGCTTACAGTATAATCGTATAGCTTAAATGCGTACCCGTCAATATTGTACTTTATATCCTTCCAAGAGGTTTTCTGTTTTAAATGGTTCTCGTCCGCATCATAATAAACATATCCGTCGGAGTAAAATCCCTCCATTTTGTTTGTGTTGCCGTCCACTTCATCATCAAGTGAAAAAAACATATTATACTCATCGCCGTTTTTTTCTCTTTCTAAATATGTTTTTGTATTTATGTTGTAAGGGTGATCCGTTTCTTCAAACATCACAATCTCAACGTCTTTTTCTTTTGTAAAGCTGTCGGCATTTTCGGTTTTCTTGTAGGCGTCAAAAAACAGATCGTAGCCATAAGTACCCTCGGTATACTCATCTGTTTTGCCCTCTTCAGCACTATGCTCATAAAATGCCTCGGATGTTATTTCCGTTACCTGACCCTGCTCTTTGTCAACACCGCTTTTTGCGCAGCCTGCCAAAAAAAGCATAGGGCAAACAGCTAAAACAATAAATCTCTTCATAGCCAAAGCTCCCTATCTTCTGTTTCCTATTCTCATATCCTTTGCCGCTTTAACGGTTGCCTCAGTTATTTCGGCTCCTCCGTTTAATCGTACTATCTCATCGATAATAGTTTCTTCGTCAAGCCTTTTAATAAGTGTGTGCGTTTCGCCGTTTTCAACAACCTTTTCTATTAAATAGTTGTTATCTCCTGCGGCGCAAATTTGAGAAAGGTGTGTAATACAAAGTATCTGACGGCTTTTGCCAAGCTCTGCCATTTTAACGGCAACCTGTTGTGCTGTTCTGCCGCTTATACCCGTATCAATCTCATCAAAAATAAATGTTTCTATATCGTCACAGGCGGAAAGAACAGCCTTTATGGAAAGCATAACTCTGCTCATTTCGCCACCCGATGCTATTTTCGCAAGGGGTTTTGGCTCTTCGCCCAAATTGGTTTTTATAAAAAATTCAACATTGTCCATACCGCTTCTGTCAAAGCTGTTTTTGCGTACAATGTTTATTTTAAATTCCGCATTTTCCATACCGAGTTCATGCAGATTTTTTTCAATCTCTTTTTCTATTTTATCCGCATATTTCTGCCTTATACCGGAGATTTTAAGGCAGCACTTGTAAATTTCTCTCTTCTGCCTCTTTATCTTTTCGCCCAAAGCCTTTGCTCTTTCTTCGCTTTCCGTTATAGCGGCAAGCTTTTCCTCGGCTTCCTGCAAAAACTCTCCGCAGGCCTCCTCCGTACCTCCGTATTTGCGGCAAATTTCACGAATTTTATCCAGTCGTTTATCCACTGCCGAAAGCTCGGCTCCGCTGCCCTCGCAGCTGTCGGCATAATCACTCACAACCTCAGTAACGGCGCTGAGCTTGTCGTTTATATCCTCCAGCTCATCAAGAGTTTCTTCCAAACTCTCATCAATTTTGCAAAGGCTTGTTAATGAGCCTATGGCATCTCCTATTTTTTCAACGGCAGAACCCTCGCCGCGGTACAGATTGTAAACAATACTGCCGGCCAGCTCCTTAATTCTCGCCGCATTAAACAGAATATCCCTTTTTTCTTTTAATTTTTCCTCCTCGCCAACCTTTATTTTGGCGTCTTTCAGCTCGTTTATCTGAAAGGTTAATATATCAATAAGTGACTCCCTATCCTTACCGAGTCCCGAAAGCTCCTTTAATTTTTTCATGCTTTGGCGATATTCAGTGTACCTTTTGCTGTTTTCCTCCAAAGCCTCATTAAGCTCTTTTCCGCAAAAAATGTCCAAAAGCTCAATGTGCTTTTTTGGGTTTAAAAGGCTTTGGTGCTGATGCTGCCCGTGAATATCTATTAACAGGGAGGATATTTCCCTTATCATGCCCAAAGGCACGGCTTTTCCGTTAAGCCTTACGGTGTTTTTGCCGCTTGTATTCAAGCTTCTGAAAATAAGCAGCTCGCCGCTTTGGTCAATATCCACACCCATTTCTCTTATTTTACTGCGTGTTTTTCCGCTTTCCACAATCATCATTGCGGAAACCGCAGCCTCTTCACGCCCTCGTTTTATAATATCCTTATACGCTCTTTCACCAAGCACAAAATTAATTGAGTCAATAATAATACTCTTTCCCGCGCCTGTTTCTCCCGAAAGAATGTTAAGCCCTTTGCCAAAATCAACCGTTACCTCGTCAATAATGGCTATGTTTTTAATGTGTAATTCCGAAAGCATAAAATCACCTGTACAACATCAGTCCAAATCAGTCTTTTTGCCGGTTTTAAGCTCATCTATAAGCATTAAAGCCGTTTCTGAGTTTCTTACTACACACATAATTGTATCATCACCCGCAACCGTTCCCAATATGTTGGCATTATTTAAGCTGTCTATTCCTGTGCATACTGCGTTTGCCATACCGGCATAGGTTTTAACAATAACAATATTGCCTGCATAGTCCACAGAGGTTACGCCCTCTTTAAAAATTCTTGCCGCCATAATTCGGTCAATCGCTGTTCCATTTGTAGGAGCATACTTCTGTCTGCCGCCTTTTCCGGCAATTTTAATAAGGTTCAAAGCTCTCATATCACGGGATACGGTTGCCTGAGTGGCATTAATGCCCTCCGCCTTTAAAAGCCTTGTAAGCTCCTCCTGGGTAAAAACCTCATTTGTATTAATAATTTCAAGTATTTTTTCCTGTCTGTCTTTTTTCATATCACTTTATTTCAACCATTTTTCTTCTCAATATATCATAAAAACCCAAATCTGTGGTTTTAATGATTTTAGTGTAGTATTCCGCCTTTTTAATTTTAATGCCGCACTCTCTTTTAAGCTCGGCACACTTTTGTCCGTCCGCAATCAGCACAGCGTTCTGCCCGTCATCTGCGGCGGCAATGGTAACTTCATCATCACCGCTTATAACCAAAGGCCTTGCGTATAAATTGTGCGGACATATTTGCGTAATAACCATTAAAGAGGTGTCGGGTTTAAGTACAGGCCCTCCCGCTGATAAATTGTATGCGGTAGACCCTGTGGGACTTGCTATAATAAGTCCGTCACCCTTGTAGGTATCTATATAAATACCGTTTACCCATACACTTACCTTTATTATATGAGCTGCTTCTTTGTTCCGTACATACATATCATTAAGGCAAAGCAGTTTTTCCTGCTCTCCAACCTCCGCTTCAAGCATCATACGCTTTTCAATTATATAATCGCCCCTGAGCATTTTATCTGTTTCCATAATGCCATCTGCCTTGTCGGCGCCGGCAAGATAGCCTAAATTTCCTAAATTAATTCCAAAAATCGGCACTCCGTAAACGGCGGCATGCTTTGCCACACGCAGTATTGTGCCGTCACCCCCAAGCACTATTAAAACCTCAGCCTTGGCATAAATTTCAGTATCGGAGGAAAACACATCTCTAACACCTAACCTTTTGCCAACAATGTGGTTTATCAGCACCCTGCAGCCCTTTTGATTTAAAAAATGTATAATTTCCCTTGTGTAGCTTAAATCCCTGTCCCTGTCATAATTCGTAATTACTCCGATTTTTTTCATTTGGTTTTCCTCTTAAAAACAGCGGCGGCGCTTTCAACAACGGATGTTATATGCCTTTTGTCAAAAAGCATACTCTCACCTTGTTTAACGGCGTATAACAAATACTCCACGTTGCCGTCACCGCCCTTTATGGGCGAAAACGTAATGCCCTTAACCTTAAAGCCGTTTTTTTTACAAAAAGAAATTATGTCATCAATCACCCTAATATGCGCCCTTTTGTCCTTGCATATACCGTTTTTATTAATAAAGCCTCTGCCTGCCTCAAACTGAGGTTTTATAAGAAAAACCCCCTCAGCGTTTTCGTCAGTAAGCTCATAAGCCTTATTTATAATTTTTGTAAGAGAAACAAAGGATACATCAGCTGCCACAAATTGAGGAACGGTTTTAAAACCATCCACATCAAGAATGTTGGTTTGTTCCGCAGAGGTAACTCTCAAATCATCCGCAAGCTCCGCCTTTAGCTGATTTCTGCCCACATCTACCGCATAAACGTGCTTTGCGCCCTCAAGCAGCATACAGTGGGTAAAGCCTCCCGTAGAAGCGCCTATATCTAAACAGACCTTTCCCGTAAGATTTATTCCAAACTCATCAACAGCCTTTTTCAGCTTCAGTCCGCCGCGGCTGCAATAGGGCATAATACCGCCCTTGTCAATTTCAATACCGCTGCCGTCGGTTAAAAAAGCCGCCTTAAAAACACTTTTGCCGTTTTCAAAAACATATCCGCCCTTTATAAGCTCCGCCGCCTCGGCTCTTGAAATATTCAGCTTGTTCTTAACGTAAATATCCAGTCTGATTTTATTCATTTTCAATAAATTCCCGTATAATTTCAACTATGCTGTCGCTGTCCAAATTATACCTTTTAAAAAGCTGTCCTCTCGAACCCGCCTCAATAAATTTTTTCGGAAAGGCAAAATTATATATCTTCTTTCCGAAAATCCTGTTTTTAATTAACCTTCCGTTTAAATTCTCACCATAGCCGCCGCTGATAATGTTATCCTCTATTGTAAAAATATACTCATAGTCCGCTAACTCTTTAACAAACTCATCATCTATGGGAGATGCAAACCTTGCATTATATACCGCAGGATTATACCCTGCGTTAACAAGGCTTAAATAAACCGAAAGCGCTGTTTTAAGCATAGTACCGTAGCTGACTATGGCAATACGCTCCCCTTCATAAACCCTTTGCGGCTTACCCATAACAATATCCTCGGTTCTTCCGCTTAAAACCTCGTCTATCGCTCCCTTTGGGTATCTTATGGCAAAGGGGCCCTTTCCCTTTACGGCAAAGTTCATCATATCGGCAAGCTCCCTTTTATTGCAGGGCGCCATAACCGTCATATTAGGCATTTCCGTTAAAAATGACGTATCAAAAATACCTTGGTGGGTTTCCCCGTCCTCACCTACAATACCTGCTCTGTCTATACAAAAAATAACGTGTAAATTCTGCAAACAAACATCATGCAAAAGCTGATCGTAGCTGCGCTGTAAAAATGTGGAGTATACCGCAAAAAAAGGTATATATCCGCTTACAGCCAGTCCCGCCGCAAATGTTACCGCATGCTCTTCCGCAATGCCAACATCAAAAGTTCTTTCGGGGTAAAATCTCTTAAAGCCGCTAACCCCCGTAGATTCCGGCATAGCCGCAGTAATTGCGCAAATATTGCTTTTTGTTGCAGCAAGCCTTATAAGATTGTTGGAAAAAACCCGTCCGTAGGTTTCTCCTCCGCTTTCTTCCAATAGCCTGCCCGTTGCGGCGTCAAACCTGCCCACACCGTGAAAAGTATCCGGGTGCTTTTCAGCAGGCTCATAACCCAAGCCTTTTTTTGTGTATATATGAAGTAAAACGGGCTTGTCATAAGTCTTAATTTTGTTAAAAGTTCTGATAAGCTCCTTAACATTGTTTCCGTTAATAGGCCCTAAATAGGATATTCCCAGTCCTTCAAAAAATTCTCCCTGTATAATTGTTTTTTTCAGGCTTTTTTTGGATTTGCTTATAAACTCGCTTGCCGCATTACCCACAACGGGCACCTTGCCGAAAGCTGTTTTTACATCTTTTTTAGCCTCATTATACCTGCTTGAAAGTCTTAAAGAAGTTAAATATCTGCTAACCGCCCCAACATTTTTGGAAATGGACATACCGTTGTCGTTTAAAATAATAAGCAGTTTGGTTTTTTTTCTGCCTGCATTGTTTAAAGCCTCGTATACCATTCCTCCCGTAAATGAGCCGTCCCCTATTACGGAAATAACATTAAAATTTTCATTTTTCAAATCTCTTGCGGCGGCAATACCCACCGCTGCGGAAATAGATGTGGAAGAATGACCTACGTCAAAAACGTCATACTTGCTTTCTTCTCTTTTGGGAAAGCCGCTCAGTCCGTCCAGCTGGCGAAGCTTGCAAAACTCATCCCGTCTGCCCGTTAAAATTTTGTGAACATAAGCCTGATGCCCCACGTCCCAAATAATTTTATCCGCAGGAGTGTTAAAACAGTAGTGTAAAGCGATGGTCAGCTCAACAACCCCCAAATTGGATGCAAGGTGACCTCCTGTTTCAGCAACCGAATTTATTAAAAACTCCCTGATCTCCTGTGCCAGCGCAGGCAGATTTTTAATATCAATTTTCCTGAGATCCTCAGGCGAATTTATTTTACCTAAGTACTTCATTATTACTCACCGCTGTAATTTGCCGCATAAAATTTACTTTATTCTGTCAATAAGCCTTTTTGCATATTCTCTCAAAAAAGCGCCCTTTTCTCCAAACTCGTCCAACATATTGCAGGCTTTTTGAGAGTATTCCAAATAGTCCCGTTCAGCCTGTTCCATACCGAATATGGAAATATAAGTGGATTTTTCGTTTTTATCGTCACTGCCAACAGGCTTGCCTAAAACCTCCGTTGTGCTTGTAACGTCTAAAATATCGTCCTTTATTTGAAAAGCTATACCCATATTATAGCCTATTTCTTCAAATTTTTTAAGCTGCCGGTCACTGCCGCCGCCGATAACGGCGCCTGCCTTTAATGCAGCCTGTATAAGAGCCGCTGTTTTAAGCTCATGTATTGTAAGGAGGGTTTTTCCGTCTGCTTTTGTGTGTTCACTAAGCAAATCTGCCACCTGTCCGCCAATTGTTCCCTTAACACCGCAATAACCGCCAATAACAGCGGCAGCACGGGTAAATTTAATATCCTTGCTCAAAACGGCTGCATTAAGCATA
Organism: uncultured Lachnospiraceae bacterium; assembly: GCA_964388305.1. GTDB lineage: Bacteria > Bacillota > Clostridia > Lachnospirales > CAG-274 > JAJQCI01. Next base: position 13,413 of record CAYMAA010000009.1, read on the forward strand.
GTTTCAAAACCCAAATTAAGCAGTCCGTCACCTGCAAGAATAGCTATATCCTCGGAAAACCTTTTGTGACAGGTCAGTTTTCCTCTTCTGTAATCGTCATTGTCCATAGCAGGAAGATCATCGTGGATAAGAGTGTATGTATGTATCATTTCAATGGCTGCGGCAAAAGGCAAAGCCTCCTCCAAACTGCCTCCCACGGCGTCACAAGCGCCAAGCAAAAGTAAAGGACGCAGCCTTTTTCCTCCCGCAAACACACTGTAAGCCATAGCGTCATAAATTACCTCGGGGTATTTTGGTGTAAGATGCTTTTTAAGCTCGGAGTTTATAATATCAATTCTTTGGTTCATAATATCCGCAAAATTCATACTTATTCCTCCTCATCCTCAAAAGACTCCTTATTAAAAATACCTTCAGCTGTTTTTTTAAGTACCATAACCTGCTGCTCCGTTTTTTCAAGGCTTTTCCCCAGTGTGACACAAAGGTCAATCCCCTCTTTATACAGCTTTACGGAGCCGTCCAGGGTTGTTTCCTCATTTTCCATTAACTGCACAATTTCTTCAAGCCGTGCCAAATTATCCTCAAATGTCTTTTTTGCCATGTATTTCTCCTATTAGAGCCTCGGCTCTGCCGTCCTTAAAACGCAGCAAAACACTGTCGCCGCACTTTAAGCCGTAAACGCTTTCAATAGCCTTTCCGCCTGCGTCCTCCGCAATAACATACCCTCTTTCAAGCACATTAACGGGAGATAAGCTGTTAAGCAAAGCTCTGCTCTTATCAAAACCGTTTTTAAGTATTAAAAGCCTGTTTTCCATCTGTCTGTTAAGCCTTTCCAAAAGAGCGGTTACATAAACCTCGTTTTCATATACTCTGTCCGCAAATTTATCACTTGCAAAGAAAGCGCCGCAGTCCGTAAGCAGTCCTTTGGCTGATGAAAGCCTTTGCTCCATAATACTGTTTAACCGTTTGTAATTTACATTTACCCATTCGTTTAAGTCCACAGCCTTTTTTACGGCAATTTCCGCCGCAGCGGAGGGTGTTGCGGCTCTTAGATCCGCAACAAAATCCGCAATAGTAAAGTCTGTTTCGTGTCCAACGGCAGATATAACGGGTATTTTTGAGGCATAAATTGCTCTTGCGACAATTTCTTCGTTAAATGCCCATAAATCCTCCATACTGCCGCCGCCTCTGCAAAGAATTATAACATCGCAGCCTTTCCATCTGTTTACATCATAAAGAGCCGCCGCAATGGACGCCGCCGCATTTTCTCCCTGAACGGTAACAGGCACAACCACAATTTCCACATTGGGGTTACGTCTGCCTGTTACGGTAATAACGTCCCTTATAGCCGCACCTGTGGGAGATGTTAAAACTGCCACGGTTTTCGGGTACTCGGGTAAAGGCTTCTTTTTGGCGGGGTCAAACAGCCCCTCTTTTTCAAGCCTGTTTTTAAGCTGTTCAAAGGCAAGATGCAGCGCACCCGTCCCTTCAGGCTCCATAATTCTCGCATATAGCTGATAATTCCCTGTTTTTTCATATAAAGTAATACTGCCGTACACTGTAACCTTCGTACCGGTTTCCGGCAGAAATTTCAAACCCTGTGCATAAGAAGAAAACATAACGCAATTAATTTGCGCGGTTTTGTCCTTCAGGGTAAAATATATATGCCCCGAAGAGTGGATTTTCAGATTGGAAATCTCCCCTCTTACAAACACATCTGAAAGAAAGGCATCTCTGTCCATCATTCTTTTAACATATAAGTTAATTTGACCAACCGTATAAATTTTGCCTTTCATTTGGCTTCCTCAATTACCTTGCCCAAAATGCCGTTTATAAATTTAGGCGCTTTTTCGGAAGAAAACTCCTTTGCAAGCTCCACCGCCTCGTTTGCGGCAACCTTTCCCGGCACTTCGGAGTATAATATTTCATAAACCGCAAGCCTTAAAAGAGAAAGATCAACTTTATCTATTCTTTCAACGCTCCAGCCTATTGCGTTTTTATTAATAACATCATCAATTTTATCAAGCCTTTCGGCAATACCCAAAAACTCTTCTTTAATAAAATCTCTGTTATCCCCCTGCTTTAAGTTTTCGTCCAAATATTCTTCCAAAAAATCAACTATATCCTCTACACCCTGAAATTCCGTTTGAAAAACCAACTTAAAAACATGAGTTCTGTCACTGTGTCTGCTCATAATAATCTCCCGTAAGCAACCTGCCAAGCTTGGAAAAATACCGATTTAATTGATCGGTGTTTCCTTAATTAATCATATCGGAAGCGTTTTCCAAAACCTCTTCTTCCGCCTCCAAAACCTCTGTGGGAATTTCAGGCTCTTCTTCGTTCGGGTTTTCAATACCCACAATATTAATATCCGCTCGCTTAACCTTAATGCCTGCCATTTTTTCAACAGCGGTTTTAACGCTCTTCTGCACCTCTGCCCCCACATCATTAAGCTTGCAGCCGAAATATACTATTATGTTCATTCCAAGGCTGACTTCCATTCCGTCCTGCTTAACCTCAATACCGTTAAAATTCTTTTTCCTGAAAAATCCCAAAATTCCTTTTCCGCTGTCTGCCTCCAGACCCGCAACTCCCTCAACGTCCAAAGCGGCGGCGGCGGCAATGCTGGATATAACCTCTGTTGTAATTTGAATATTGCTGACAGCACTGTTTTTAACGCTCATACCATATCTCCTCCGTTAATTTATAAAAGTCTATTCAATATTATAACACAAATTGCACCAAATGCAAACACAATTTTTGAATTTGTTTAAGAGTCCCCCGAAAATTATTATTTTGCTAAGCCTGCTATAATTTCAGACAGCCGCTTCACCGCCTTCCCATAGCTTTTCCGCTATGCCTGCGGCATTTTGCGCTTTTAAATAAATCGGTATTTCCTTAATTCTTAATTTTTATGACAGTTGAAAAATTTTAAAAAATAGCTTATAATATAATAAATTCATTTCAGCCGACTGTATGTGCGCTGTTTTTCGTAAGGAGGTTATATGATACGGGTAGTATTTGTTTGCCATGGCAATATTTGCAGGTCGCCTATGGGAGAGTTTATTTTTAAGGATATGGTTAAGAAAAGAGGGATTGAGGACAGGTTTGAAATATGGTCTGTGGCTGCAAGCAGAGAGGAATTGGGAAACCCTGTTTATCCGCCTGCGGCGAGGCGGCTTAAGCAGGCAGGGATTGACTGCAAGGGTCACTGCGCAAGGCAGATAGCCAAAAATGACTATGAAAAGGCGGACTACATATTGGCGGCGGAGAGTTGGAACATAAGGAACATAGAGAGGGTTATAGGGGAGGACAAAGACAGGAAAATTTTTAGGCTGTTGGATTTTAGCAAAAAGCCGAGAGATATAGCCGATCCGTGGTATACAAATAATTTTGACACTGCGTTTAAAGACATATTTGAGGGATGTGAGAGCTTTTTGGAATATTTAGGCAAAAGGAAAATGATATAAGAAACAGAGGGTGAAAAAATGAATTCCAATGAAATTAACACACAATATATTAAAATGACAACAACGCCTGTCGGCAGGCTTATCGGAACGCTGTCAGTTCCCACCATAATAAGTATGCTTGTTACAAATGTTTACAATATGGCGGACACGGCTTTTGTCGGAAGGTTAGGCAACAGCGCCAGCGGTGCGGTTGGCGTTGTTTTTGGTTTTATGGCAATTTTACAGGCCATTGGCTTTATGTTCGGTCAGGGCTCGGGAAGTATGGCATCACGTTATTTGGGAGAAAAAAGAGTTAAAGATGCAAGCGTTACTGCTTCCACAGGCTTTTTTTTGGCGCTGGTAACAGGCGCGGTTATTGGTGTTGCAGGGTTTTTATGTATAAACAGCCTTGTACATTTTTTGGGAAGCACGGATACTATTGCGCCTTATGCCAAAATGTACATATATTTTATACTGGCGGCGGCGCCGTTTTTGACGGCGAGCCTTGTTTTAAACAATTTGCTCAGATATGAGGGAAAAGCATTTTTGGGAATGATAGGTCTTATGACCGGCGGCTTCCTTAATATGGCGGGAGATCCCTTTTTTATGTTTGTTGTGCTTAAAAACAGGGACAGCATAGGGCAGATTGCCGGAGCGGGAATATCCACGGCGCTTTCACAGGTTATAAGCTTTTGCATACTTTTAAGTATGTTTTTAATGGGAAAGACACAATGCAGAATTTCCGTTAAGAACATTTCTTTTAAAATTGAGAAAATATTTAACATTATGGCAACAGGCTTTCCAAGTCTTTTAAGAAACGGTCTTACAAGCATTTCTACAGTTGTGCTTAACAATTATTCCGCTTTTTTCGGCGGAGATGCCGCTGTTGCGGCAATGAGCATTGTTTCCAGAATTTGTATGTTTGTTTTTTCATTTGCTGTTGGCATAGGTCAGGGTTTTCAGCCTGTGTGCGCATTTAATTATGGCGCAAAAAAGTATGACAGAGTAAGAAAAGGCTACAGGTTTACATTAATTTTGGCAGAGCTTTTGCTGGCAATAATGGTTTGTGCGGTTTTTGTATTGTCTGACGGAATTGTGGGAATTTTCAGAAATGACCCTGTTGTTATAGCAACCGCCGCAAGACCTTTAAAGCTGCAATGCGCCGCAATTCTGTTTTTGCCAATCAGTATGATAACGGAAATGCTAATGCAAAGCACGGGTAAAAAATTGGCTGCTTCCATACTGTCATCTTTAAGAAGCGGATTGTTTTTTATACCCGCTCTTATGATTTTATCAAAATTCAGGGGTTTTAACGGTGTGGCGGAGGCTCAGCCAATAGCTTATGTGCTTTCGGTTATTCCATCGCTTTTTATATTAATCTGGTTTTTAAAAAAACTGCCCCGTGAAAGCTGAGGCAGTTTGCGTTATTGTTCAAGCTGTTCATACAGAGCAAGAAGTTCCTCTTCAAGCTCTGTTTTTTTATTATAAATTTTTGCTGCTTTTGAGGGGTTTGTCGCAACCTCGTCCGTTTCCAAAAGAGCGTCTGTTTGTTCAATTTCTTCTTCAATCTCTTCAATTTTGGCTTCAAGCCTTTTTAAACGTGCTTCGGCTTTGCGTTTTTCCGCAAGCTCTTCTTTTTGCTTTTGCCAGTCCAGCTTATTTAAAGACGGACTTTTTTGCTGTGCCGTCAATACTTCACCGGCAGCCGCTTCCGGCTTTTTTTCCAAATAATAATCATAATTACCCAAGTAGGTTTTAATGCCGTTTTCCGTAAGCTCGATTATTTTTTCGGCGGTTTTGTTTATAAAATATCTGTCATGAGAAATAAACAAAAGAGTTCCCTTATAGCTTTTAAGGGCATTTTCAAGTATTTCCTTTGAATATATGTCCAAATGGTTTGTAGGCTCATCCAGCAAAAGAAGGTTTGCTTTTGAAAGCATAAGCATTGCAAGGGAAACCCTTCCCTTTTCTCCGCCGCTTAAAAGGGAAACAGGCTTATAAATATCGTCGCCCTTAAACAAAAATGCGGCAAGGTGGCTGCGTATTTGTGTTTCGGTTAGGGTCGGGTACTCGTCCGAAAGCATATCGAAAATTGTTTTGCCGAAATCCAAATTGTTATGCTCCTGGTCATAATAGCCTATTTCCACATTTGAGCCTGTTTTAACAGCTCCGCTGTCGGCTTTTGTAAGTCCCGTTATAATTTTAAAAATTGTGGTTTTGCCTGTGCCGTTGGCGCCTATTAATGCAATTTTTTCGCCCTTTTTAATTTCCAAATTAATGTTTGTAAAGAGCCTGTTTGAGCCGTATGCCTTTGTGAGATTGGTTATATTTAACACATCTTTTCCGCTTTCCTTTGCAGGAGTAATGGAAAAACGCATTTTATCCGCCACAGGCTCGGGAGCGGCTGTAACCTCTGTTTTTTCAAGCGCCTTTTCCTTGCTTTCGGCACGCTTTACAGACTTTTCTCTGTTAAAGGACTTTAGCTTTGCTATTGCTTCCTCCTGCTTTTTAATTTCCTTTTGCTGATTTATATAGCGGTGCATTGCATTTTCTCTGTCCTTTTCTTTTTGGGCGGCATAGAAAGAGTAATTCCCGTTATATACCTTTGATGTGCCGTTTTCTATTTCTATTATTTTATTCGTAACCTTGTCTATAAAATATCTGTCGTGAGAAATAACAATAACAGTGCCTTTGTATGCGGAAAGGTAGTTTTCCAGCCATTTTATTGAGTTAATATCCAAATGGTTTGTAGGCTCATCAAGCATTAATATGTCCGGATTTATAAGAAGAAGCTTGCCTAAAGCACAGCGTGTTTTTTGCCCTCCCGAAAGAGTGTTTATTTTTCTTTGGCTATCCTCAAGGGAAAAGCCAAGTCCTTTTATGACCCCTTTTATGCGGCTTTCGCACTCAAAGCCGTTTTGGCGTGCAAACTCAGCACATACATTGTCATATTTGCGCATAAGCCTTGTAAGCTCACTGCCTTTGGTGTGCTTCATTTGCTCTTCAAGCGCCTGCTTTGTTTTTTCAAGCTCATATATATGTGAAAAAACCGCTGAAAGCTCGCCATACAATGTGTTTTCGCTTTCTATTGTAATATCCTGTGAAAAGTAGCCTGTTTGAATGTCCTTTGGCATAATTATACTGCCTGTTGTGGGAGAAAGCTCTCCCGTAATGATTTTAAACAGTGTGGTTTTGCCGCAGCCGTTTACTCCTATTATTGCCGCTTTTTCATTTTCGTTTAATAAAAAATTTATGTCGGAAAGCACTTCGTTTTCGCCAAAGACTTTTGAAATGCCGTTGCAGGTCAATATCATATAATTACCTCGTCACTTTAAGGTTGCGTCTGTAAATCAGTGTAAAGCCAAATAGCATTATATCATATCCGTGTGCAAATTTCAACGAAATTTTGCGCCGAAACAACCAAATATTCAAGGAATAATTTATTTGCCCTTTGGAAATCATTTAGTAATGAAACTATAATTTTCGGAGGGATTTTTTATGAGGCAAAAGGTTGAAATATGCGGAGTTAATACCTCTGAGCTGCCATTACTTAGAGATGCGGAAAAGGAAGAGCTTTTTAAAAGAGCAAGAGAGGGTGACGAGGAAGCCAAAAAGCAGTATATATACGGAAATTTGCGGCTTGTGCTAAGTGTTATTCAAAGGTTTAACAACAGGGGCGAGTCCGTGGACGATATTTTTCAGGTAGGCTGTATTGGACTGATAAAGGCAATAAACAATTTTGACGTAAGCCAGAACGTAAAATTCAGCACCTATGCCGTACCTATGATAATTGGGGAAATCAGGCGGCATTTGAGAGATTATAACCCCATTAGGGTTAGCAGATCTTTAAGGGATACGGCTTACAAGGCTATGAAAGCAAGGGAATTATTAACAGGCAGGTTATTGAGAGAGCCAACCATTGAGGAGATCGCAAAGGAGTTAGACATAGATAAGTGTGAAATTGCGGCGGCTTTGGATGCCATTCAAGAGCCTGTTTCGCTTTTTGAGCCTGTTTATCACGACGGCGCAGACGCTTTATTTGTTATGGATCAGCTCAGCGATGACAAAAACACGGACAGCAGCTGGGTGGAGAGTATTGCGTTAAGCGATGCTTTGGACAAGCTGAATAACAGGGAGAGAAACATTATTAATCTGCGTTTTTTTAAAGGCAAAACACAAATGGAGGTAGCCGAAGAGATAGGGATAAGCCAGGCGCAGGTAAGCAGACTTGAAAAAAGCGCATTAAAAAATATGAGAAAATATATGTAGGGTGATTATATGAAAGAATATGTTATAAACAGAGGAATTAAGGCATATTTAAACCGGGATGACCGGTTCGGAAATTTTTATATGGGACTTGGAATAAAAAGACCCTTGTTAAGGGAAGAGGCAACATTAAATGCTTTGCTTATGAATGTAATTACTGTTAGCTGCAAGGAATTTAACACAATGAGAAAGTTAAACATTGCCAATTCGGAGCTTTACGGAGGCGGCATTGAGGGCGGCTGTGTTAAAAAAGGCGACTATCAGCTGCTGGAGTTATTCGGGAGAGTCAACGGAAGTCCAAAAAATATAAGCAGACTTTTTTGGCTTATAAGCGAGATTTTATTAAATCCTCTTATTGAGGGAGATGCTTTTAAAAGCGAGGTTGTGGAGAGGGAGAAGAAAAGGCTTAAAGAGAGCATTGAGGGGATTAAAAACGATAAGAGAGCTTATGCTAAAAGACGGTTTATGGAAGAAATGTTTGAAGGCGAGGGCATCGGCTTAAACGGCGAGGGATATGCCGGGGACTTGGAGGGTATAACGGGAGAGGTTTTATACAGGCATTATATGAGGGTTATTTCCGAGGGGGAGATAGACATTGCCGTTGCAGGGCGGTTTGACGAAGAGTGGCTGAAAGAGGAGCTTAAAGCCTTTGATATTGGCGCACGGGATATTTGCAGATGCTTTTACAAAAACACTGCGAGAAATACAATTAAAGAAGTAAACGAAAAAATGAGTGTTGCGCAAGGCAAGCTGTGTATGGGTCTAAGAGCCGAGGGCAGCTATGAAAGCCTTTTGGTGCTTAACGAAATGCTTGGAGGGGGAGCGGTAAGCAGACTTTTTAAAAATGTGAGAGAAAATAAAAATTTATGCTATTATATAAGCTCCGGACTGATTAGAAGCAGGGGTGCGTTTATTGTTGAAAGCGGAATTGGTTTTGACAAAAGGGATGATGTTGTTAAAGAGATTATAGAAACGGCGGATAAAATGAAGAATTTTGATGAAAATGAAATTGAAACGGCAAAAAGGAGTATTGTTAAAAGGCTGTATACGGCAGAGGACAACGGTATGGGAATTGTAAATTTTTGTTTAAACGGAGCGTTATACGGCGGCTGCGTAAGCATTGAGGAAGAGATTGAAATTATAAAAAAGGCAGACATACGTCATATTCAAAGGTCTGCCGAAACCCTAATGCCGGACACGGTGTATTTTTTAAGCAGGGAGGGAAATGACAATGAAAGCGGCGGAAAGACGGTTGAAAAACGGAACAAAGTGTTATATAATTAAAAAACAGGGTTTTAAAGTAAAGCAGGCTATGCTTTCGGTCAACTTCGGCTCGGGGGACAGAGATGGAACTAACGGAAAGGCGCATTTTTTAGAGCATAAGGCTTTTGAACAAAGAAACAGAGATGTTTTTAGGGAGTTTTCCCTAAACAACGCTGATGTAAACGCTTTTACAAATATTAACACAACCGCATACTATTTTAACTGCACCGATAATTTTGAAAGCAATCTGAAAACCCTTCTGGAATTTACCTCAAACCCCTGCTTTACCGAAAAAAGCGTTGAAAATGAAAAAAGCATAATCGGAGAAGAAATTAAAATGTATGAAGATGACTGCTTTTGGAAGGTGTACTTTAATTTGCTTGGAGCAATGTACGGAAACTGTCCCTTAAAAAACAGCATTGCGGGCAGTATGGAGGATTTAAGGGGAATTAACGCAAAGGCGCTAATGGAATTATACAACAAATATTACTGCGGCAAAAACTCCGCCCTTGTTATTTGCGGTGATGTTGAACCGGAAAAGTGCTTTCAGCTTGCGGAGGAGTTTTGCGGCTTAAAGCAGGGAGATGAAATTAAGCGCAAGCCTTTTGAGGGCAACGCTTTAAAGCATTTTTGCGCCATTAATATGGATGTTACCGTGCCTGTTTTTAATATAGGCTTTAAGGAAAGTAAAATTGAGGGCAGCGGCGCTTACCGCCTTTGCGCCGGCAGAATACTTTTGGATTTAATTTGCGGAAAAACCTCGGAGCTTTATGAAAAGCTGTATGAAAAGGGTTTGATTGACAGAGAGCTTGGCAGCGAGTACAGCTTTGGCAGAAACTACGGCTTTAGCATAATTTCGGGTAAATCCCGCAATGCCGGTAATGTGGCGGAATGTGTTTTAAGCAGGATACGGGAGATAAAACGAAAGGGAATTGATGCAAAGGAGTTTGAAAGGAGCAGAAACAGGCTTTTGGGTATGTTTGTTGCAAACGGCGATAATTTGGACTCACTGACGGCGATGCTGACGGACTATGCCTTTAAGGATGTAAGCTTAGATGGCGTATTTGATGAATTTTGCCGCATAAAAATCAGTGATGTTATGAACAGGATTGATATGTTTGACGAAAAAAATATGACGTTAAGCTTGGCAGAACAGGAAAAATAACCCTTTGGAGGCAGGTGTGGAGAAAACCGCCATACCTCCCTCTTATAACGGGTTTGTCAGTATACAATACATATTTAAGGAGATTTTATTATGCCTGAAATTTGGTTTTATCATTTGGGAATTAAAATTAATCATTTAAGCAATACGGCTTTTTCCATTGGCGGTTTTCCGGTTTACTTTTACGGAATTTGCATTGCCGCCGCACTTATTACGGGATATTTCACCGCAATGAAACAGGCTCAATATTTGGGAAAGGATTTCGGAATTTACAGCGACTTTTTTATTTGGGGCGCTGTAATAAGTATTTGCGGCGCAAGGCTTGGTTACATAATTTTTTCCGAGGATACATATTTAACCGATTTTTTTAAATTCAGGGACGGAGGCTTGCAAATATACGGAGGTCTTATTGCAGGGGTTATAGCGGCATTTGTTTTTACAAAAATAAAGCGCATTAAATTTTTGGATTTTACGGACGGCTGTGCTTTAGGCTTTGTTATAGGGCAGGCTATAGGCAGATGGGGGAATTTTTTTAACAGAGAAGCCTTTGGCAGAGCTACGGACAGCCTTTTTGCAATGAGAATGAATATTGAACAGGTAAAGGGAGTACACTCTTCGGACATTGCAGGGGATATGCTTAATTACAACGGTTCTTTATACCCTATAATTAAAAGCGGCGGAGTTAAGTATATTCAGGCACACCCTACATTTTTATATGAAAGCCTTTGGTGCGTTGGTGTTTTTATTATTTTAATAATTTTAATGAAGCACGGCAGGCAGTTTTGCGGAAAGCTGACAGCGTGGTATTTTATACTGTACGGTTTGGGCAGATTTTGGATAGAGTCTTTAAGAACGGATCAGCTTAAATTTTCGGGACTGCCCGTTTCAATGATTATTTCCTGCGCGCTTATTATTATCGGCTTGGCAATTATTTTATACGAATACAAATTTAAGGAAAAATTTACAGGAGGAAAAAGCAATGGCAATAGAAGCAGTTAAAGAGTACTTTAAAAAGTACGGTATGGAGGAACGTGTTAAGGAGCTTGCTGTTTCAAGCGCTACTGTTGAACAGGCGGCAGCGGCTCTTGGGTGTGAGCCTTGCAGAATTGCAAAAACACTTTCTTTTAAAATAGAAGAAAAGGCGGTTTTAATTGTAACTGCCGGAGATGTTAGAATAGATAATCATAAATACAAAACAGAGTTTAGCGTCAAGGCAAAAATGCTTACCCCTGCCGAGGCTGAAGCTATGGTAGGCCACAAAGTCGGTGGTGTTTGCCCATTTGCCGTTAAGAACGGTGTAAAAGTATATTTAGACAATTCATTAAAAAGGTTTGAAACAGTTTTTCCTGCCTGCGGAAGCGCAAACAGCGCAATAGAGCTTAGTATTGAGGAATTGGAGAAGTACTCCCAATACGAGCGGTGGATAGACGTTTGCAAGGCGTATTAACAGGCTCCGCTTTTACAAAAGGCAATATTTATTATTGTTTTATTAATGAAAATCGAATAATACCAATATATTATTTTGCCGTAAAAAATTCATAATTTCGGTTGACTAATTTATAAAAATATTATATAGTTGTAAGTAGAGATAGTTTAGTTGATGGAAAATACAACAATTTATACAGATTAAACGGAGAGATATAAATGCAATTAAAACCATTAAAAATAGGAGATTTAACAGCTAAATACCCCATAATACAGGGGGGTATGGGCATAGGCATAAGCCTTTCCTCTCTTGCGGGAGCAGTTGCTAAGGAGGGCGGCATTGGCGTCATTTCCGCCGCACAGCCGGGTTTTTTGGAGGAGGACTTTTACAGCCATACCACCGAGGCTAATATGCGTACTCTTTCATACCATATTAAACGTGCCAAGGAAATTGCCGGGGGCGGCATTATCGGTGTAAACCTTATGGTTGTTTCAAAGCAATATGAGGAATATGTGCATTGTATAATAGAAAGCGGCGCCGACCTTATAATATCGGGTGCCGGCCTTCCCTTAGATTTGCCAAAATATGCCGCAGGCTCGGATATTAAGCTTTGCCCAATAGTTTCCTCCGCAAAGGCGGCAAATGTAATTCTTACAAGATGGATGAAAAAATACAGCCGTCTGCCTGATTTGATTGTTATAGAAGGGCCCAAGGCAGGCGGGCATTTAGGCTTTAAGCAGGACGAAATTTCAACCGTAACGCCTGAAAAAACAGACGAGGAAATAATTAAAATTCTTAAATTAAGAGATGATTTTTCCGCAAAATACAACAGAACAATACCCGTTGTTTTCGGCGGAGGAGTTTTTGACCGCAAGGATATAGACCACTGCCTTTCCCTTGGTTTGGACGGAGTTCAAATGGCAACCCGTTTTGTTGCAACAAAAGAATGTGATGCAAGCGATGCTTTTAAGCAGGCATACATAAACGCAAAGCCGGAGGACGTTAAAATAGTAAAATCCCCTGTGGGTATGCCCGGGCGTGCCATTAACAATACATTTATTAAAAAGGTTGAGGGGGAAAATCCCCCAAAGGTTACACGCTGCTTTAACTGTATGCATCGTTGCGACCCCCGCACAACACCCTACTGCATTTCACTTGCCCTTTTTAATGCCGCAAAAGGAGATTTGGATAACGGTCTTATTTTCTGCGGAGCAAACGTAGGCAGAGTAACAAAAATGTCTACAGTACACGAAATTTTTGAAGAGCTTACAAAGGAAGCTTAAGCGGACAAGGAGGTAAAATGATGAAAAGTATTATAAAAACAAAAAACGCTCCTGCCGCCATAGGGCCTTATTCCCAAGCGGCGGCGGCAGGCGGCTTTCTGTTTGTATCGGGTCAAATTCCCATAAATCCAGCAACGGGTAATATTGAGAGCAACACAATAGAGCTGCAGGCAAAGCAGGTTTTCAGCAATATTAAAGCAATTCTTGCCGAGGCAAATGTTGGTTTGGAAAGTGTTGTTAAAACAACATTATTTCTAAAAAATATTGATGATTTTGCGGCGGTAAATGAAATTTATGCCTTGTTTTTCAAAAAGGACTGTCCTGCCCGTTCTGCTGCGGAGGTTTCAAGCCTGCCAAAAAACGCACTCATAGAGTGTGAGGTAATAGCTTACTTAGGCTAAAGTCAAGGATATTC
>CAYMAA010000010.1:0-26659 GCA_964388305.1 uncultured Lachnospiraceae bacterium
TGTTTTAAATTGAATATGCCGAAGGGCAAATAAATTTTTTACTTCCGTATGGTAAAATTTTCACAAAAAATTCTAAAAATATATGGAAATGTTATTTAATATGTGGTATAATAATTAAAAATTAACAGTCTGCCGATATTTGTGTTGGCAGTTTTTACAAACTATGTTTATAATTTTATGGAGGGATGAATATGTCTATTAATCTTAAACTTGCAGGCGTTAAAAACTTTGTAAGAGATGAAGAGTATGCTAAAATTGAACCTATGGCAAAGCTTGCCAACGAGCTTGTTTACTCTAAGGAGGGCGCAGGCAGCGACTTTTTGGGTTGGGTTAATTTACCTTTTGACTATGATAAAGAGGAATTTGCAAGAATTAAGGCGGCAGGAAAGAAAATTCAAGGAGAGAGCGAAGTACTTGTTGTTATAGGTATTGGCGGCTCATACCTTGGCGGAAGAGCTGCTTTGGACTTTATTAAGGGTATGTTTTACAACAGCAAAAAGCACCCCGGCACACCCGATGTTTACTTTGTGGGCAACAACATAAGCTCCGAGTATTTAAGCGACATTGTTGAAATGATTGGCGACAGGGATTTTTCCGTAAACATCATTTCAAAATCGGGAACAACAACAGAGCCTGCCATTGCTTTCCGTTTATTTAAAAAGCTTTTGGAAGATAAGTACGGCAAGGAGGGCGCTGTTGGCAGAATTTACGCAACAACAGACAAGGCAAGAGGAGCGCTTAAAAACTTTTCCGACAAAGAGGGTTATGAAACATTTGTTGTACCCGATGACGTAGGCGGAAGATTTTCCGTTTTAACACCTGTTGGTCTTTTGCTTATGGCTGCGGCAGGTATTGATATTGACGCTGTTATGAAGGGCGCTGCCGACGCCGCCGAAAAATACAAAGGACTTGACAACGAGTGCGGCAAGTATGCTGTTACAAGAGCTTTACTTAACAAAAAGGGCAAGGTTATTGAAATTTTGGCAAACTATGAGCCATGCCTTACAATGTTTGGAGAATGGTACAAACAGCTTTTTGCAGAGTCTGAGGGGAAAGACCAAAAGGGTACATTCCCTGTTTCCGCAAACTTCTCAACAGACTTACATTCCATCGGCCAGTTTATTCAGGACGGAACAAGAAATATGTTTGAAACCGTTTTATGGGTAAAGAACTCCAAAAAGGACGTTGAAATTATTTTTGATGAAGAAAACATTGACGGACTTAATTTTGTTGCGGGAAAGACAATGCAGTATGTAAATTCCAAGGCTTATGCAGGCACATACCTTGCACATATTGACGGCGGTGTGCCTACAATGGTTATTGAAATTGAGGATACAAGCGAATACAGCTTTGGCGAGATAGTTTACTTCTTTGAAAAGGCTTTGGCTATAAGCGAATATTTACTCTCGGTCAATCCCTTTGACCAGCCCGGTGTGGAAAGCTACAAGAAGAATATGTTTGCTCTCTTAGGCAAACCGGGTTACGAAGACGCTAAAGAAGCTCTTGAAGCAAGACTTATTGACTGATTGTTACTAACAGTGTTTTCATAATAATAAAAACAGCGCCACCGATTGACAGTTTTGTTAGTCGGTGGTTTTGTTGGGAGGAATTGGAATGAGATTTAATTTTTGCCCTGTATGCGGAGAAAAGCTTGGCACAAAGGAGTTAGGCGACGAGGGCAAAGTGCCTTTTTGCCAAAAATGTAATCGGCCGTGGTTTGACGGCTTTGCCACCTGCGTTATAGGTCTGGCGGCAGACGGTGACGAGTGCGTTGTGCTAAAGCAAAACAGTCTTTCCGAAAAGTATTATGTGCTTGTTTCGGGATATGTTAAACCCTTTGAAAGAGCGGAGGACGCTATGATAAGGGAGATTGAGGAGGAAATAGGCCTTGCGGTTTTGGATATGCGTTTTACGGGTACTTATGCCATGGAGGGCAAGAGTATGCTAATGCTGGGTTTTATTTGTAAATGCAAAAAAGGAAAGCTGAAAACAAGCTGCGAGGTTGACCATGCAAGGTGGGTTAATGTTAAGGATGCGGCAGATATGATGCACCCCGGGGGAAGCGTAAGCCGCAGAATTGTTAATGAGTATTTGGAGAGCTTATAATATGAGGGTAGTTTATTTTATTGCCGGGGTTTGCCTTGCGCTTATAGGACTTGTGGGACTTGCTTTGCCGGTTATTCCTCAAATGCCCTTTTTCTTTTTGGCGCTTCTGTGCTTTATGAGGGTTTCCGAACGGTTCAGACAATGGGTAAAGGGACTTTGGATTTATAAAAGATTTTTAAAAAGATTTGAAGAAATCCCCAAAAGACAAAAAATTGTTTTGGGGATAGTAGGTGTGTTTGTTTTTGCCGTGGTTTTAAGTATTGTCGGCGGCATTTTATACTACCTGACAAATAATGATTTTTTTGAATTATTTTTAATTGGCTAAGAATACTCCAAAATTGAGATAGGCTGCGAAACAGCACCATATAAGATAGGGTATTTGGAGCTTTGCCGCTTTGGAACTCAGCTTATTAAACTCAAATATCATTGCAAGTATGGCGGCTATAAGGCAAATGAGCCATACAAAGGCAATAAAGTAGAGCTTTGCGTTAAAGAAAAGAGGAGTCCAAAAAAAGTTAAAGAACAGCTGTAAAAGGTAGACCTTTACGGCATTTTTTTTATCTCCTTTAGGTGAGGACAGGGCAATATAAAAGGATATTCCCATAAGAGCGTAAAGAATTGTCCAAACAATGGGGAATACAAATGACGGGGGCGTTAGAGGCGGTTTATTTACAAGAGAAAACGCCTGTATGCCCTTTTTGCTTATTAAGGCGGAAAGTCCGCCTGTAAGCAAGGGAAACAGTATTGATAAAATAAGCCTTAAATTAATTTTTTTCATAATTACCTCCCGACGGTATTTATTAGTATTATATTAAAAGACCGGCTTTTTTAGTACCATCTTGTGGCAGGGAGAGAGTTATTTATTGTATTTGTAAAGAGTATTTGATGAACGTCTACTATACCATCGGTAAAGGCTGCGGCACAGGAGCAAAGATAAAGCTCCCACATTCTGACAAATTTTTCATCAAACATTTGTTTAATTTGGCTGCGGTTTGCCTGAAACGCACTGTTCCAGCAGAGCAGTGTTTTTACATAGTGACGGCGGAGACTTTCCGTATCCAATACATTAAAGCTTTGGTTTGCCGAAATAGATATTATTTCTCTCAGGCTTGGTATTGTGCCGCCGGGGAAAATGTATTTTTTAAGCCACGGGTTGCCGGGGTTTTCCTTTAAAGCGCTTATAAAATGTAACAGAAAAAGTCCTCCCGGTTTGAGTATTTTTTTAACTGTGGACATAAATATGCCATAGTTGGGTCTGCTGACGTGTTCCAACATACCTACGCTTACAACTCTGTCAAATTTTTTATTCAAGGTCGGCAGGTCACGATAGTCCATAAGCCTTACCTCCAAAAGATCTTCAAGATGGTTTGCGGCTATCTGTTCTTCAAACCTTGCTTTTTGCTCTTTGCTGAGAGTTATGCCCGTGCCCTTAATGCGGTATTTTTTGGCGGCTTCTATAAGCAAAAAACCCCAGCCGCAGCCTATATCGCACAGTGTCATACCTTCCTTAATATACAGCTTTTTCAGTATGCGGTGTACCTTGTTGTACTGGGCGGTTTCGAGAGTATCCTCCGGGGATTGAAAATAACCGCAGGAATAGCTCATGGTATCATCAAGCCAAAGCTTATAAAAATTATTGCCTATGTCGTAATGAGATGAAACCTGCTGTTTTTGACTGCTTTTTTCGGTATGAGGAAACATTATTTTTCTTAAAAGCAGCTTGTTTTCGGAAAAGCTGTTTATTTGGCTTAAAAAGCTGCACAGGGTAGTGTATAAATCCCCCTCGATTTCTATATCGCCGTTCATGTATGCCTCGCCCAAGGTTATGGAGGTGCTTTTCAACAGGCTTGAAATACGGGGCGCTTTGTTGATTTTTACCGTAAATACAGGCTCGCCTGTGCCTATAGCGTATTCTTTGTTATTAAGTATCATTTTAAATGGCTGTTTGTCAAATTTTTGAATATAATTTATAAATTGTTTTTCTGCCATGTGCATATATACTGCCTCCTTTATTTAGAGTATTTGCGCTTTTGGAATATTTATACATACAAGGCATACTGAAATTAATATGATGGTATGCACACCTGCCTGTTAACAGTTTTTGTACGGGACTTCATTGAAAGGCAATAAATACTCGCATTTTTATTTATGCTTACATTATGTCATATTTTGAAAACAAATAATATTATACGAAAAATTTTTCAGTGCTTAACAATTTTTGATGTAATATAAAGACACCCTGCTAAAAGGCGGCCGGCCGAGCCTCTATGAAAGGAGATGAAACTGCTATGACATACTTCGATATAATTTTTTGTATGCCGTTATATAGTTTTTGTATGCTGCACATTACATAGCATTAACATATATTGCAACTTTTTGTAATGAAAAAGACCGCCCTTACAGCAATTAAGTTGACGGTCTAATTTGTAGATTTAATCTGCATTTAAGTTCGCCGACCAACCGCCCTTTAAGCGGGGTGTCGTTGAGAGGTGAGTATCAGCAGTACCCACCTTTCTATTTGTATTTACATTATACTATTTTTTCAAAATAAAATCAATATTTATTTTGGATTTATTTTTACAAAAATTCTTTTGATATTTGACAAATTATGCTATGTAATTTGATATTTGACAAATTGAGCTGCGTAAAACAAAAAGACATCCTTCTTAAAGGGCGGTTGGTCAAGCCTCTATGAAAGGAGGTGAGGCTGCTATGACATACTTCGATACAATTTATCGTAGCTCATCGTAATGAAAAAGACCGCCTTTACCGCAAATGAGCCGGCGGTCTGATTTGCGGGTTAAAACCCATATTTTTTATTGCAGACCAACCGCCTTTTAAGCAAGGTGTCGTTGAAAGGCGAGTATTGATACTGCCCGCCTTTTGTTTTGTACTCACATTATACTATACCTTAAAAATAAAATCAATATTTATTTTGGATTTATTTTTATAAAATTTCTTTTGCGGTGTTATGCGGGTTTTGCCGTATAATGGCAGGCTTTTGCGCTAACAAACGGTGTGTTTATAGGGATTTTAGAGTGACCTTGCGAATTTATTATCAATTCGGAATTTATGCCGCAGAGTTATTTTTGCTTGACATAAACGCCAAAATGGTATACTATATTAGTAGTACTGTAAATAAATTTTTGTAATTAATTAAAGGGGATTTTTTATGTTTCCTCATATATAGTACATATTTATTAAAGTACTTGCCGCTTTTTGTTTTCCGACTGAGCATTAAGGTTTACAAAGGGCAGCCCATGTACATTGAAAATTAAATAAGGAGGTATCAGTATCTATTATGCAACCAATTATTATAATAACAGCGGCTGTTTTGATTTTGGCATTGGCTGTTGGATATGCCGTTGGATACATTATGAGAAAAAAGACTGCTGAGGCAGCCATTGGTTCTGCAGAAAAAGAGGCTGAAAGCATTATCCTTGAGGCAAAAAAGACTGCCGAAACAAGAAAAAAGGAAATTCTTGTAGAGGCAAAGGAAGAAAGCCTTAAAACAAGAAATGAGCTTGAAAAGGAAGTTAGGGAAAGAAAAACCGAGCTTCAGAGAAGAGAAAAGCAGTTGCAGCAAAAGGAAGATAACCTTGACAGAAAGTCCGACTCTTTAGATAAGCGCAGCGATCAGCTTGCTAAAAGAATGGACAATGTAGACAAAAAACTCAAGCAGGCGGAGGAGCTTCTTACGCAAAGAGAATCCGAGCTGCAAAGAATTTCCGGACTGACAACGGAAGAAGCAAAAGCACTTATATTATCTTCTCTTGAAGAAGAGCTTAAACATGAAAAGGCTGTTTTAATCAAGGAATATGATACAGCTATTAAGCAGGACTGTGAAAAAAAAGCACGCGAAGTTATTGCGAGCGCTATTCAAAGATGTGCGGTAGACCACGTTGCCGAAAGCACGGTATCGGTAGTTACACTGCCAAATGATGAGATGAAAGGCCGTATTATAGGCAGAGAGGGCAGAAACATCAGGGCTCTCGAATCTCTTACAGGTGTTGAATTTATTATAGACGATACACCCGAGGCTGTTATTCTTTCCGGGTTTGACGCAATGAGAAGAGAAATTGCAAGAATTGCTCTTGAAAGACTTATTGTAGACGGAAGAGTACACCCTGCAAGAATTGAAGAAATGGTTGAAAAGGCTACCAAAGAGGTAGAGCAGAATATGAGAGAAGAAGGCGAAAGCGCCTCCTTTGAAACGGGAGTGCATAATCTCCACCCTGAAATTATCCGTCTTTTGGGTAAGCTGAAATTCAGGACAAGCTATGGTCAAAATGTGCTAAAGCACTCCATAGAGGTATCTCACCTTTGCGGCATTATGGCGGCAGAGCTGGGGTTAGATACTACCCTTGCAAAAAGGGCAGGTCTTTTGCACGATATAGGCAAGGCAATAGACCACGATATGGACGGCTCACACATAGAGCTTGGTGTAGCTCTTTGCCGAAAGTATCACGAATCACCAATTGTTATTAACGCTGTAGAGGCTCACCACGGTGATGTAGAGCCTGAGAGCATTGTAGCTGTTCTTGTACAGGCGGCAGATGCTATTTCAGCAGCAAGACCCGGCGCAAGAAGAGAAACGCTGGAGTCGTACATTAAACGGTTGGAATCCTTAGAGAATATAGCTTCTTCATTTGAGGGAGTTGAAAAAACATTTGCAATTCAGGCAGGCAGGGAACTGCGAATTATAGTTATACCTGAGATTGTAGATGATGACGGCATGAAAATTCTGGCAAGAGATATTGCCGAAAAAATACATAACGAGTTGGAATATCCCGGCAAAATTAAAGTAAATCTCATAAGAGAAACAAGGGCGGTAGATTACGCCTGATATACCGATATTTCAAAGCTTTGGGGGTGTTTACAAAATGCCCCCTTTTTATTTTACAAAAAAAGGAGAAACCTATGAAAAAAGTATTAATTGGGGTAATGGCGGCAATTTTTTTGGCAGGCTGTACCGCCGAGAAAAGGGACACACAGGGTTTGACAGGCATTGAGGCTGTTTCGCAGGACGGTTCGGTAACCATACTTTTGCCCGATAACACATTTATGCCGTCGGATGAGGGGTCTAACCACATGGATTTTGACTCTGAAAAAGGATATATTCACACGGAATGGGGAGATATTAACATTGAAGAAATCAGCGGGGCGCTGCCTCAGAATAAATCCGACGTTGAAGCGCTTTATACCGGTGTTGATGCGGATATTACGGTTAATGACGTAAGCTATGATGACAAAAATGGCGTAAAAACCTACATATCCTCAGTGAGCTTAAAAAACTATGTTGAAGAAGGCTCTGAGGAGCCTGAAAGCTTTACCGTGCTGGAATATGTTGCTTCTTATGAGGACAAATATTATTATGCAACGGCGGATGTTTATGATGAGGAAAGCGAGGATATTATATTAAAAAGCCTTAAAACCTTTGGCAGCACAAAGTAAAGGAGAATAATGATGAAAAAACACATACTAATAATTTTTGCGGCTGCGGCGCTTGCTACTGCCGCCTGCGCAAAAGCCGATGCTCCCGCAGATGAAATAACCGAAACAACAACGGAGCAAATTGCGGAAGCAACGAAAGAAACAAATAACAACATAAGCTTTAATATATCTTCCGAGCTGTTTGAAAAAACGGGGGAGGGTCAAAACGAGATATACTACGGCTCTGATAACGGAAATATTGTAATTGCCGAAAAAACGGAAGAAGAGGACAGCATTTATGCAACCCTGCCCGAAACGGAGGAGCAGGTGACGGCGCTGTTTAACGGTTTGGAGGGAAGCTTTGACATTAAAGAATTCAGCCTTGAACAGGAAGGTGAAGCTAAAATTTATAAGGTTGTGGTAGATATTAGAAACCTGAGAACGCCTAACTCATCGGAGGACGAGGGCGCAAGCTATATAATGGTTGAATATATAAATTCCACACCCCAAGGCTATAAGGACGCTTATGCCGAAATATACAATACAGACGTATTGATTGACGTTAAGAAGGCATTTTCAAAATATATTGAAGGCTAAAATTTCAGAGATAACCTTTACTTTTTTCTGAACGGCAGACAGATTAACAAAGCAGCAATTCCCACAAGCACAACAGCTCCCCCGGGGGCAACATTGCAAAAGCAGGATATTGTAAGGCCTGCCATTGTAAAAATTACAGCAAACAAAACGGAAAGCAGAACAACCGATTTATAGCTTTTTGCAATAAGCAGGGCGGCGGCAACAGGTATTACCATAAGTGAGGAAATAACAAGAGCGCCCACAGTCCTTGCGGAAACGCTTACCACCACCGCCGTCATAAGAGTAAATACAAAATTTATTGTTTTAACCTTTACTCCCGAAAGCATAGCGCCCTCTTCGTCAAAGGCAATGTAAAAAAGCTCTCTGTAAAGCACAATAAAAACACTTATAACAAGTACGGAAAGACCTACAACAAGCCATGTTTCCTGTGGGGATACAGCAACTATTGAGCCGAACAAAAAGCTGTTAAAGCTGCCCGTGTTGTTTACAAGTCCTGAAAACACCGCCGCAAGACCTACCCCTAACGAAAGTACAACCGCCGTGCCTATTTCTGAATAGTGGGGGAAAAATTTTCTGAAAAATTCTATAGCCAAGGCAGCCAATGCCGCAAAAGCAACCGCCGTGCCTATTGGACTGAAAGATGCCCAAAGACCTATCGCAACACCTGCCAAGCTTGCGTGAGAAAGGGCGTCTCCTATATTTGAAAGCCTTTTAAGCACAATAATATTTCCAATAAGAGGGGTCATAACGGAAATAACAAAGCCTACCAAAAAAGCTCTCTGTATAAAGCCGTAAGTAAAAATTTCCATATTAATGCTCCTCCTCCGTTTTGCGGTGATTGTGAGCGGCTCCCACCGCATAGTTGAATTTTAAAAATTCTTCTGTTTTATACATTTTGCACGGCTCGTTTTCCGCAAGAACAAGTATTTTGTTGGAGTGGTGTATAACAGAGCTTAAATCGTGTGTTACCATAATTATTGTATAACCCTTTGCGTTAAGCTCTCCCAGCAGGCAGCAAATACTGTCCGCCGCATTAACATCTACACCTACGGTAGGCTCGTCCAAAAAAATAATTTTAGGCTTGCTTACTATTGCCTTTGCCATAAACACCCTTTGCTGCTGACCGCCTGAAAGCCTGCCTATAAGCCTGTTTTTAAACTTCAGCATACTTACCTGTTCAAGGGCTTGGTCTGTTTTTTCATCATCTTCTTTGTTATAAAACCTTAAAAAGCCTTTTCGGGAGTAAAGACCTGCCTTAACCACCTCTTTAACCGTTGCGGGAAAGCTTTGATTAAACCCCGTGGCTTTTTGTGATACATACGAAATTTTTGAATAATCTTTAAATTTGTCCGATGGTATGCCGTCTATAAATATTTGACCCTTTTGCATTTTGAGTATGTTTAATATAAGCTTTAGCAGGGTGCTTTTTCCTGTTCCGTTACTGCCCAGCACGCAAACAAAGTCGCCCTGTTCCACTTCAAAGGAAACATTTTTTAATATATTTTTATCGGGATAATCAAAAGACACGTTTTTTACTTCAAGCACCATATTTTAATCCCCCTCGCCGTCATTCTTTTTTAACTCAGTAAGGTTATCGTACATAACATCAAAATAGCTTTTGCCTGCCTTAACCTGCTCTGCGCTAATACCCTCAAATGAACATATAGGGAAAACCCTTATTCCCAAATCCTCAGCTATGGCTTTGGCGGTTCGTCCCTCAGTTAAGCTATCATAAAATATACATTCAATATTGTTTTTCCTAATATATTCGTATATTTCCTTAACTTTTTGGGGTGAGGGATCTCCGCTGCCGCCCATGCCCTCAACAGCCTCCTGACTTAATCCGTAGCTTGTGCATATATAGCCGTAAGCGCCGTGGCTTACTACAATGTGTTTGTTTTTAAGGCCGCCAAGGACGGTTTTGCAGGCATTATCCAGCTCTATTGCCTTTTTTTCAAAAATCTCGTAATTGTTTTTGTAGTATTCTTCGTTTTTGGGGTCTGCCTCGCAAAAGGCGTTGCATATATTTTTTGCCTCAATGCAGGCATTTAGGGGATTCAGCCAAACATGAGGGTCGGCGTCCTCTTGTTGGGGTTCGCTCTCTTTATGCCGGTGTTCCTCGCCCTCTTCATGCCCGTGTTCATATCCGTAGTTGATTTTGCAGCCCTGTGATGCCTCAACAAAAATCAGCTTATTGTTTTCAACGGATTTTTTAACCCTTTCAACAAAGCTTTCCATTCCCAAGCCGTTGTATATAAATATATCGGCTTTTTCAAGAGAAAGCATATTTCCCACACTCAGCTCTCTGTCGTGAGGCTCTCCGCCGTTTGGCACTAAATTTATGATTTCCGCTTTTTCTCCGCCAATTTGTGCGGCAAAGTCCGCCATTGCCCAAAATGAAGTGCATACATTTATTTTTTCGCTTTTGTTAAAATTGCCTCCGCAGCCGCAAAAAACAGAGCAAATAAAAATTATTAAAAATATTTTTTTCATAATAATCAACCTTATTGCTAAATCGGTGTTTTCCTAAATTATAACACAAACAAGATTTTTGTAAATAAAAAATTCATAAATTTTTGCTTTTATAAAATTTGGAAAATTTATGAAATGTTATCATAGCATTTTTAAATATGGGGTTGCAATGGGACGGTGAATGTTATATAATTAATTTTAAGGAGCTGTTGACTAATTATCGCTTTGCGTTTTTCGGATAAAATCCGCTTCGGTTAATTAATCGGCGCTTCATTAGAAAAAATCTTCAGGGAAAAGCTGTTTTGCAGTTTGTAGGTGAAAGTCCTTATCGGCGGTAAAGCCCGCGAGCCTTTTGGCTGATTTGGTGAAAGTCCAAAGCCGACGGTTAAAGTCCGGATGGAAGAAGATAAGACTGTTTTTTATAATATTTAGGCAGATTTTATTTTGATACCCTGACGCTTTTTGTTGGGGTATTTTTTGTTAGGAAGTGATTTATATGGAAAATGCCGAGTTCTATATGAAAATGGCTTTGGAGCAGGCATTGTCGGGAAAGGGGTTTGTAAGCCCAAACCCAATGGTAGGGGCGGTTATTGTAAAAAACGGAAAGGTTTTGGCAAAGGGTTATCATCACAAATACGGCAGTTTACACGCAGAAAGGGACGCTTTTGCCAATTTAACCGAGGACTGTGCCGGCGCGGATATGTATGTTACTTTAGAGCCGTGCTGTCATTACGGAAAACAGCCGCCCTGCACCGATGCGATTATTGAGCATGGCATTAAAAGAATATTTATAGGCTCAAAAGACCCAAACCCCATTGTAAACGGCAGGGGCAGGGCAATTTTGCAGGCTGCGGGCATAGAGGTGCATGAGGGCATTTTAAAGGAAGAATGTGATAGAATAAACCATATTTTCTTTCATTATATTACAAAAAAAATTCCCTATTATGTGTGCAAATATGCAATGACGGCGGACGGCAAAATTGCCGCTTATACAGGTGACTCCAAATGGATAAGCTGTGAAGAGGCAAGGCAAAGGGTACATCGTATGCGAGGTGAATACAGAGGAATTATGGCAGGCATAAACACTGTATTAAGTGATGACCCTATGCTTAATTGCAGAACAGAGGGACTTAAAAGTCCCGTAAGAATAATTTGCGATTCCCGTTTAAAAATACCTGTTGAAAGCAAAATTGTTAAAACCGCAAAGGAGTACGAAACAATTGTGGCAACCGTAAGCAGGGATAATGAAAAAATTGAAAGGCTGAAAAAAGCAGGGGTGCAGGTTATTGCAACATCGGCAAACAATGGTCAGGTAAACCTGAGGGAGCTTTCCGCAAGGCTTGGAGAAATGAAGATTGACAGCATACTTGTTGAGGGCGGCGGAGAGCTTAACTTTTCCGTTATGAAGGCAGGCTTGTGCAAGAGGATTTTTGCTTTTATCTCCCCTAAAATTTTGGGAGGGAGCATGGCAAAAACGCCTGTTGAGGGAGCCGGCATTGAGCGTGTTAAGGATTGCTTAAAGCTTAATTTGCTTTCTGTACAAAAAACCGGTGACGATGTGCTGTTGGAATATGAGGTGATATAAATGTTTACGGGTCTTATTGAAGAGGTGGGAACGGTTGTTTCCATAAACGGCGGCGGAGATTTTGCAAGGCTTAATATAAGCTGCAAAAAGGCGCTTGAAAACACAAGTGTTGGGGACAGTATTGCCGTAAACGGTTTATGCCTTACGGTTACGGAGCTTGGTGAAGATTGCTTTTTTGCAGATGTTATGGCGGAAAGCCTAAGACGCAGCTCTTTGGGCAGGCTCAAGCCGGGCGGCAGAGTTAATTTGGAAAGAGCTATGGCGGCAGACGGCAGGTTTGGCGGACATATTGTAAGCGGCCATATTGACGGAACGGGAAAGGTGCTTGGAATGGTTAAAGAGGGCATTGCGACTGTTGTGGAAATCGGCGCAGGCTTTGAACTTTTGCATTATATTGTGGAAAAAGGCTCTGTTGCCATAGACGGCATAAGTCTTACGGTTATGAGTGTTGGCAAAAGCAGCTTTAAGGTTGGGGTTATACCTCACACAGGGGGAGAAACCACACTTTTGGACAGGCGCTTTGGAGATATGGTAAACATAGAAACAGATGTTTTGGGAAAATATATTGAAAAGCTTTTAAAAAACGGCAGACCTGCGGCGGAAGAAGAGCTTACGGCTGAGTTTTTGGCAGAAAACGGGTTTTAAGGAGGTACTGCTTTGGAAAGGTTTATAACAAACACCATTGAAGAAGCCATTGAGGACATAAGGGCAGGAAAGATGGTTGTTACCATTGACGATGAGGACAGAGAAAACGAGGGCGATGTTATTGTTGCCGCAGAGTTTGCGGACACGGCAGCGGTGAACTTTATGGCAAGCCATGCAAAGGGACTTATATGTATGCCCATGAGCGGCGAATATATTAAAAAATTGGGTTTAAAGCCTATGGTTGAGCATAATACGGACAATCACGAAACGGCATTTACGGAATCCATAGACCATATAAGCACTACCACGGGCATATCTGCTTATGAGCGTTCAGTTACTGCAATGATGGCGGCAAGGGACGATGCAAAACCGAGAGATTTCAGACGGCCCGGGCATATGTTTCCTTTAGAGGCAAAAGAGGGCGGAGTGCTTAAAAGAATTGGTCACACTGAAGCAACGGTGGATTTGTGCCGTTTGGCAGGACTTAAACCCATTGGCTTGTGCTGCGAAATTATGAAAGATGACGGCACAATGGCAAGAAGGGACGACCTTGTGGAGTTTGCCGAAAAATACGGTCTTAAACTGATTACAATAGCAGACCTTGTGGCTTACCGCATTGGCAGGGAAAAGCTTGTGGAATGCGTTGCGAAGGCAAAAATGCCTACTCACTTTGGCAAATTTGAAATTTACGGATATGTAAACAAGCTAAACGGAGAGCATCATGTTGCCCTTGTTAAAGGCGATGTTGCGGACGGAAAGCCTGTTTTATGCAGAGTTCACTCAGAGTGCTTAACAGGTGACGCTTTGGGAAGCTGCCGATGTGACTGCGGACAGCAATACAGAGCCGCTATGAATATGATTGAAAAAGAGGGGAGAGGCGTGCTTGTTTATATGAGGCAGGAGGGCAGAGGAATTGGACTTATTAACAAGCTCCGTGCTTATGAGCTGCAGGATAAGGGTATGGATACCGTTGAGGCAAACCTTGCGCTGGGTTTTCCCGAGGATTTAAGGGATTACGGAATTGGGGCGCAAATTCTTGTGGATTTAGGCGTTAAAAAGCTCAGACTTATGACAAACAACCCCAAAAAAGTATCGGGACTTTCCGGCTACGGCATAGAAATTGTGGAAAGAGTGCCTATTCAGATAGAGCCAACTGAGGCTGACGAATTTTATTTAAAGACTAAAAAAGAAAAAATGGGTCATTATTTGGACAATGTGTAATTTTAAAGGAGGAATTTTATTATGAAGATTTATGAGGGAAAACTGACAGCAAACGGAATCAGAGTGGGAATTGTATGCTCAAGATTTAATGAATTTATTGTTTCCAAGCTTCTTTCGGGAGCTTTGGACGGACTAAGACGTCACGATGTGGAAGAGGACAACATAAGCGTTGCATGGGTACCCGGGGCATTTGAACTGCCTGTTATCGCTCAAAAAATGGCTGAAAGCGGAAAGTTTGATGCGGTAATTTGTTTGGGTGCGGTTATAAGAGGCGCCACAAGCCATTATGACCTTGTTTGCGCCGAGGTAAGCAAGGGTATTGCCCAAACATCGCTTAAAACAGGTATTCCTGTTTTATTTGGAGTTGTTACAACGGATACCATTGCGCAGGCTGTTGAAAGAGCAGGCACAAAGGCAGGCAACAAGGGTTATGACTGCGCTCTTTCCGCACTGGAAATGGTTAATCTTATTAAAGAGCTTTAAGCAATACATATTTAGGCGCTTTTGACCTTGGTTTTGCTGCCAAAGGCTTGAAGGCGCCTTTTTTATTAAGTTTTTAAAAAAATCTATAAAAAGAGGTTGGCTTTAATGAGAACATAATTTGTATGTGGAAATTGATGAGGAAAACAATGAAATTAATATATACATAGACAGCAAAATTGACGGATAATACTATAATTTTGCGGCAAAAGAAAAACACAAATGAGCAAACCCGAATAATACTTTTGTAACCAAGCGCTAAGGCTTGCGGCGGGGCGGTGGCGGCGTCAGCGGTGCCGCCGTCGCCCCGCCCTCGCCCCCACGGGTCAACTGTTTTGTACAGCTAAAAGCTGTACAAAACGGTTGAGCAGCAAAAGCTGTTTTTTAAATCATACGGGCATTTTTATATTCTCCCGTGCATTTAAACTGTACCCGGTCGCATATATTTTCCGCATGATCGCCTATTTTTTCAAAGTATTTTGCTATCATAAGCAAATCTATGGCGGAATTAATGCTTTGCAAATCCTCCTCAGATGAGGTTTTTAATATTTGGGAAATCTCAAGCACAACCTTTCCGAAAAGACTGTCTGTTTCATCATCAATTTTAATGATTTTTTTGGCAAATTCTGTATCCCTGTTTATGTATGCGCTTAAAGCATTGGAAACCATATATCTTGCAAGCTCTGCCAGCTTTGGTATGTGCATAACGGTATTAAAGCTGTTTTCATCTTTAAGTCTTAAAACTATTTCTGAAATATCCCCTGCATGGTCGCCTATTCTTTCCATATCCGTTACTATTTTAAGGGCGGCTGTTACCGTTCTTAAATCCTTGGCAACAGGCTGCTGCCTTAAAATAAGTGAAAGGCATTTGCTTTCAATATTTCTTTTCATATCGTTTATTACTCTGTCATTTTCCATAACCTTTTTTGCAAGGGCATAATCCCTGTTTTTAAATGCGGTAATGGAGCTTGTAATGGAGTCCTCCACTGCCGCACCCATTTTTATAAGCTCTGTATTAAGCTGTTCCAATTCATAATCAAAATTACTTCTTGTCATTTTATGCCGCCTCCTTAACCAAATCTTCCTGTAATATAGTCTTGCGTGCGTTTATCCTTCGGGTTTGCAAAAACATCAACGGTTTTGCCGTATTCTATCATTTCACCTACAAGAAAAAAGGCGGTATTGTCGGAAATTCTGGCGGCCTGCTGCATATTGTGGGTAACTATTGCGACAGTATAATTCTTTTTAAGGCTGTCCATAAGCTCCTCAATTTTTAATGTGGAAACAGGGTCTAAAGCTGAGGTTGGCTCGTCCATTAAAATAACCTCAGGCTTTACGGCAATGGCTCTGGCTATGCACAGCCTTTGCTGCTGACCGCCGGAAAGACCCAAAGCGGATTTTTTGAGCCTGTCCTTAACCTCGTCAAAAATTGCGGCGCCGCGCAGACTTTCTTCCACAATTTCATCTAACCGGGAACGCTTTTTAATGCCGTGAATTTTTGGGCCGTAAGCCACATTATCATAAATACTCATAGGAAAGGGATTTGGCTGCTGAAAAACCATACCGACCTTTTTTCTCAGCAATGCGGTGTTTACCAAGGGAGAGTAAATGTTTTCATCGTCTAAAAGTATTTCCCCCTCAATCCTTACATTTTCAACAATATCGTTCATTCGGTTAAGGGTTTTTAAAAATGTGGATTTTCCGCAGCCCGACGGGCCTATAAAGGCTGTTATTTCTTTTTCGGGTATATTCATATTAATATTTTTTAAAGCGTGATTTGTTCCGTAGTATAAATTGAGATTTGTAACACTTATTTTAGTTTTCATTTGATGCTTTTCCTCCTATAATTTTTGTTAGGCTGTTTATTATAAGCACAGTTACAAGGAGTACCAATGCTATGCCGAAAGCGTTGTCATATTCCGCTTTTGCCATTTGCAAATACATTTGAATGGTGAGAGTGCCGCCGGGGTCTGCGATGTGACCTATAATTGCCTTTGGCAGAAGATAGCCGCTGCCTGCGGTAAACAAAAGCGCTGCGGATTCTCCCGCAATTCTGCCAATGCTTAAAATTACTCCTGTTATAATTCCCGGCAAAGCGCAGGGGAGTATTATGGTTCTTATAATGTGCCACTTTGCCGCACCCATGCCCAAAGCGCCGCTGCGGTAGCTGTCGGGTACTGTTTTAAGAGATTCCTGAGTGGTGCGGATAATTATTGGCAGTACCATAAGGGAAAGGGTAAGGCAGCCGCAAATTATTGAAAAGCCAAGCTTTAGCGCAGCGCCGAAAAACACCATTCCGAAAAGACCGTAAATAATTGAGGGTATGCCCGAAAGGGTTTGTGCGGTAAATTCTATCAGCTTTACAAGCCTGCCCTTTTTGGCATATTCCGTTAAATAAACGGCGGCGCCTATGCCAATTGGTGCGGCAATAAGCAGTGTTATTACCACAATGTAAACAGTGTTAATTATGTTGCCGAGTATACCGAATGTGCCTTTAAGTGTGCCGGGTACCGTTGTTAAAAACTCCACGCTTAACGAGGACAGACCCCTTACAAGCACATAGCCCATAATGCCCAAAAGCAGACCAACGGAAAATGCGGCGCTGAGCCATATAAAAGCCGTTAAAACAACATCTGAGGGCAAAATTCTTTTTTTGCAAATTGAATCAGTCATTTTGTTTTGCCCCTTTCTCAAATATAATGTTTATAAATATGTTAATAAGCATTATAAACACAAACAGCACAAGACCTATTGTAAAAAGCGCCTGTCTGTGAAGTCCCGAGGAATAGGACATTTCCGAAACTATGCCCGTTGTTAAAAAACGCACGGAGTTAAACGGCAGGGGCATATTTACGGTATTGCCCGAAACAAGCACTATTGCCATTGCCTCGCCTATTGCCCTGCCAACACCCAAAACTATTGCGGTAACGATGCCGGACTTTGCGGCAGGAAGTACTATATGGAATATTGTTTGAATTTTTGTTGCCCCAAGTCCGAGAGAAGCCTCTCTGAGCTGATTGGGAACGGCTCGCAGGGAGGTTTCCGACACATTTATAACCGTTGGAAGTATCATAACGGCAAGCACCAGTATGGCGGCAAGGAGGTTTGCCCCTCCCGTAAATGTATGGTTTGGGGAGCTTTTGAAAATTGCAAGCTCCAATTTATACATAATAGGGTTTATAATTAAAAGTCCCAGCAGTCCGTAAACTATTGACGGTATGCCTGCAAGCAGCTCTATGGCAGGCTTTACTGCCTTGGCAAGCCTTTTGTTGGCTGTTTCCGAGAGAAAAACCGCCGTAAGCACCGCAATGGGTACGCCTAAAACTATTGCCGCAAGTGTGCCTATAATTGATGTAAGAACTATGCAGGCTATGCCAAAATGCGGCTCTGCCGCCGTTGGCTGCCAAGTTGAACTGAAGAGAATATTGCCAATGCCTATTTTGAAAAGGGCGGGTGTGCCGGAAATTATCATATATGCGGTAATTGCGGCTACGGCAAAAACAGCGCACAAGCCGCACACCGTAAATATTATTTCCATAATTATCTCTATAATGCTTTTGGCATTGCCGCTGTGTTCCGTAATGGCTTGAGTATCGGCTTTTTGATGGATTTTTAAAGGTATTTCCGCAATATTATTCATATACATCACTCCAATTTATTTTGCTGAAATAAGACCTGCATCTGCTATAATTTTTTGACCCTCTTCACTGTTTATATAGTCAAAAAGCGCTTGTACCGCAGGGGACTGTTCGCTTATTTTGCCTTTTGTTGCCATAACAAAGGGGCGGCAAAGAAAGTATTTTCCTGCTTTTATGTTTTCCGGGGTTGCCTTGACGCCGTCTAAGCTTATTGGCTTAACGGTGTCATCAATTACATCTAATGAAACATAGCCTATAGAGCCGGGAGTGGATGCCACCTTTGCCATAACCGCACCTGTGGAGTCAATCTCCTGCGCGTATTTGCATTTGTCCTCAAGATCTAAAAGCTCTTCAAAGGCGCTTCTTGTTCCTGAGCCTGCCTCTCTGCCTATTACAACAATATTGCTGTCTGAGCCGCCTGCGTCTTTCCAGTTGGTTATTTCTCCGCTGTAAATTTTTGTGAGCTGCTTCTTTGAAAGGTTGGTTACGGGGTTTGACGTATCTGCAACCACACCTATGCCGTCTATTGCCACAATGTTTTCTTCAATGCCTGCCGCTTTTTCTTCATCTGTAAGATTACGGGAGGAGTTGCCTATGTCTGCCGTGCCGTTTGTTACCGCCTCAATGCCTGCTCCCGAGCCTGTAAACTCTGCCGTTGCGGTTACTTTGGGGTATTTTGCCATAAATGCCTCGTTTAGCGCAGTTGCAAGCTTTTCCATGGAGGTAGAGCCGCTCATGATAATTGTTCCGCCAACCTCTTCATCGGCAGATGCTGTTGTGCCTGCTGACGGGTCTTTCTCTTGTGAGCCTGCGCCTGTGCAGCCTGCGGCTATGTTTAATACAAAAATGGCTGATAATGCTGCTTTTAATAAATTCATTTTCATTTTAAATTTCTCCTTTTTAAATTTGCTGAAGTTTTTTGTTTTACGCAAGAATTATATTATGGCATTATGTTTTAAGCTATCTATTTTTTGTTAGAAATTTGTAAGGAGTTTGTTAAGAATTTTGGGATATGCAGGTATTCTTTAAGTATAAGGCTTGTTTATATTACTACGCTGTAGCCGCTCTTTTCCCTGTGAACAGCCGATATGTACGGCTTTTAGGAAAGCATTGAGTACAAACATCGTTGACTGTACACATATAAATAAGTAAAATAAAAATATGGGAGGAATTGATATGGAGGGAAAAACAACAGTAAAATATTTACAGCGGTATATAAAGCAAAAGGACTATCACCCCGAATTGTTAAAGGACTATTTTTTAAAGCTGTCCGAAGAGGTCGGGGGGAGCTTTCCCGTGCTATGAGAAAAGGGTTTAAAGCATAAAACAGTAAAGATATAAAAGGGACTGTTGATGAGGAATTATGGGATGTAATTTATTATGCTATTGCCATCGCAAATTTATATGGTATTGATTTGGAGCAGGTTATAAAAGCCAAGGAAGAAATGAACAGACGAAAATATTCATCATCTGTTGTATTTGAAGAAAACAGATAATTTTATGTATAATTGTGCTTGTGCTTTGTTACGCTATGTACCAATAACCGCCAAGTAATATGCCCTGTTTAAAATACTATGGACTTATATGGCGGTTAGAAGTATAGGATTACGGGTTTTCCGTAATAATTTTTCTTAAAGGTAAAATAAATGACGGTGAAACGGAAAGCTCATCTATGCCGTAAGAAATAAAGAGGGAAGTGAGGGAGGTATCCGCTCCCAGCTCGCCGCATATTCCTGCCCATATACCTGCGGAATGTGCATTTTTAATTACTTTTTTAATTGAACGCAGCAGAGCAGGGTGGTGGGGGTTGTTTATATTATCCAGTTTGGGGTTTTGCCTGTCTATTGCCAATGTGTACTGAGCAAGGTCGTTTGTGCCTATGCTGAAAAAGTCCGCATATTTTGCAAGCTCGTCACTCATTATTACTGCCGCCGGGGTTTCAATCATAACGCCCTGTTGTATGCCTTTATTATATTTAACTCCATCTCTGTCAAGCTCTTCCATAACCTCTTTTACAATTTCCTTTGCTTTTTTTACTTCCTCAACGGAAATTACCATTGGATACATTATTGAAATGTTGCCAAATGCGCTTGCCCTTAAAATTGCACGGAGCTGTGTTTTAAAAATGTCCTGTCTGTCCAAACAAATTCTTATGGCTCTGTAGCCCATGGCAGGGTTATCCTCTTTTCCCAAATTAAAATAATCCGCCTGTTTATCCGCGCCCAAATCCAAAGTTCTTATAATTACCTGCTTTCCTGCCATTGTTTCCGCAGCTTTTTTGTAAGCGGAAAACTGCTCTTCCTCCGTTGGAAAGCTTTTTGCGCCCAAATAGAGAAATTCACTTCTGAAAAGACCTATTCCATCCGCATCATTTTCCAAAACCGCTCCCAAGTCCTCGGGTTTGCCTATATTAGCATAAAGCTTTATTTTTTTGCCGCCTTTTGTAACGGTTTGTTTGCCTTTAAGAGTTTTTAAAAGCTCCTGTTTTTCTTTGTCGGCTCTTTTAATTTCCGTATATTCTTTAAGCGCTGCTTCGTCGGGTTCTATTATAAGAATACCCTTGTAACCGTCTGCTATGGCTGTTTTGCCCTGCCAGCTTTCATCAATGCTTATGCCTGTAATTGAGGGTATATTCATAGTTCTTGCAAGAATTGCCGTATGGGAGTTGGCTGAGCCTTGTTTTGTTACAAAAGCCAAAAGCTTGCTTTTATCAAGGCTGATTGTTTCACCCGGAGCCAAGTCATCTGCGGCAATTATGGAGGGCTTGGAAAGAGCTGCGGTATATGCCGAGCCTGTTAGAAGTGAAATAAGCCTTTCGGTTATGTCCTTAACATCGGCGGCTCTTGCCTTAAAATATTCGTCCTCCATATTTGTAAAAATTTCAAAAAAATCATCACCTGTTTTTGCGGCGGCATATTCCGCATTAACCTGCTGATTTTCAATTTTATCCCTTATGGCATTGTTAAAGTCCTCATCTTCAAGCATCATTTTATGCACTTCAAAAATTGCCGCATTTTCTTCCCCGACTTCTTTCAAGGCTTTTTCGTACAGCTTGTCAAGCTGTTTTTCCGCATTTGCTTTGGCCTCGTTAAATCTTTCAAGCTCCCGTGGAATGTCATATATTTTAGTTCTTCTTACCTGTTGCTTTTTATCCTTCAAAAAAGAAATCTCGCCAATGGCAATCCCTCTGAAAATGGCTTTTCCGTTGTAAATTTTCATAATATTACCTCACATACATTATAAATTATTTTTAAAGAAGCTTTCCATTTCCAAAGCATCGGCTTTTTCGTTTTCTCCCGTAACCTGAACATTAATTTCATCGCCCTTTTTTATGCCGAGGCTCATAATTGCCATAAGCCTTGTTGCCTCGGCAGATTTGCCCCTTGCGTTTATAACTGTTTTGGAAGAAAGCTCCTTTGCCTTTTTTACCAACAGTGACGCAGGTCTTGCGTGAATACCCACACTGTCCTTTATTACATAATTAAAACCAACCATTAAAAGCACCTCCGCAAATTTTTAATATTTATTATTTAACATTTAAAATTTTATCTCCTGCTTTTATATTGCCTGTTATTATAAGTTCTGCTTCGTTAAAATCGTCTGTATTGGTAACTATTACAGGCGTAACGGTTTTGCAGCCTGCATTTTTAATTGCCTGCAAATCCGCTTCTCCCAGCAAATCTCCCGTTTTTATTCTTTGACCGCTGCTTACCTTCATTTTAAAAGGCTCTCCCTTTAAATTTACGGTTTCAAGTCCGATATGAATAAGCAGCTCTATTCCATCATCGGAAATAAGTCCCAAAGCGTGCTTTGTATCGTAAACCATTTGTACCTTGCCGTTAAACGGCGCGTAAATTTTGCCGTTTTCAGGCTCTATGGCGGCGCCCTTTCCCAACATTTGCGCAGAAAATACCCCGTCATTTATATCCGAAAGGGGTATTACCCTGCCCTGCATGGGCGCACACACAAAGCCGCCCGTTACATTCTTTTTAACGGCTTTGCTTTTATTAACAGCAGGCTCTTCATTGCCGCCTCCTGCAAGATAGTCCTCAAGATTGGATTTTATAACCGTTACGTTAGGGCCGTAAACAACCTGTACACCTTTGCCCTTGTGGATTACTCCCGATGCGCCTGTGGCTTTTAACGCAGCATCATCTACAAGGTCGGATTTTAAAACCGTTACTCTTAATCTTGTGGCACAGCAGTCTATATCGGAAATATTTTCTTTTCCGCCCAGTCCCTGAATTATTCTTGCGGAAACGGAATTGCTGCTTGAGGATGCTTTTGCGGCATTTACATCTGCTTTTGTATAGAGCTTTGTTTCCGTGTCATCGTCCTCCCTGCCCGGGGTTTTAAGATTATACTTTTTAATAAGAAATGTGAATATAAAGTAATACAGCAAAAAGTATATTATACCTGCGGGGATTATGCGCAGCCAGCTTGTTTTGGCATTTCCCTGCAATATGCCGAACAGGAAAAGGTCTATAAGTCCGCCGGAAAAGGTTAAGCCGACCGCAATGTTTAAAATGTGCGCCAGCATATAAGCCGTGCCTGCGAGTACTACCTGTACCGCAAAAAGCAGAGGAGCAACAAATAAAAATGAAAACTCAATAGGCTCGGTTATGCCCGTAAACATACTTGCAAGGGCGGCGGAAAGGAGCAGGCCGCCCGCCTGCTTTTTCTTTTCAGGCTTTGCGCAGCGGTACATGGCAAGAGCCGCACCGGGCAAACCAAATATCATAAATATAAACTCTCCGGAAAAATATCTTGTGGCATCTGCACTGAAGTGGGTTATATTGGCGCTGTCAGCAAGCTGGGCGAAAAATATATTTTGTCCGCCCTCGTAAACCCTGCCTGCAACCTCGGCGGCGCCGCCAACGGCTGTTTGCCAAAAGGGCATATAAAAAACATGGTGCAAGCCAAAGGGTATAAGGGCTCTTTTTATAAGTCCGAAAATGAGTGTGCCAAAGTAACCCGTGCCTGTAACAAGACCGCCCAAGGCGTAAATGCCCGTTTGAACCGTAGGCCATATAAGCTCCATAAGTATGCCTGCAAACATATAAACAAGTGTGGAAATTATGGGAACAAACCTTGTGCCGCCAAAAAAGGAAAGCGCATTTGGCAGCTTTATTTTATAAAATCTGTTGTGGAGCGCGGCAACACCCAAACCCACTATTATACCTCCGAAAACACCCATTTGCAGGGATTGTATGCCGCATACGGAGGTTATTGTTCCGCTTAATACGTTTGAGGATACAGCGCCGTCGGGCAAAATAGAGCCTCTTATTTGCAGCATGGCATTTATGGAGGCGTTCATAACAAAATAAGCTATTACGGAGGCAAGGGCGGCAACCTCTTTCTCTCTTTTTGCCATTCCCAAAGCAACACCAATGGCAAAAATAAGGGGCAGATTGTCAAAAATTACGTTCGCCGCATTATTCATAACTACCAATAATGCGTGAAGTAATGTTCCCTCTCCCAAAATTGACGTTAAACGGTAGGTTTCTATTGTTGTTTGGTTTGTAAATGAACTGCCCAAGCCAAGCAGCAAGCCTGCAATAGGCAATATTGCAATGGGCAGCATAAAGGAGCGTCCGACCCTTTGCAGTGTGCTGAAAACTTTATCTTTCATTGTACTTCCTCCCTTGTGTTAAAAATTGTACCATTAAAAGAATTATAGATGTTATTATTAGCTATCTTGAAAAAAATATGCTTTTAACAATTTTAAAAAATTTGTTGATAGGTTTAAAAGAAAATGTTATAATATTTAAACCGGGCAGAAAAAACAATCTTAAAAATACTGAGAATTGCCGAAAGACTTTCAGTGAACGGTTATTGGGAGGGGTTGCGCAGTGCAACCCCCTTATATGCGGAGGTACGGATATGGATAAAAATATTTTGCTTAAATATGCGGAGGATATTGTAAAAACATTTATGAAAAGGTATAAAGCCGAGGAGCTTCCGCCCGCCAATAAATTTCATTACCACCAGGGTGTGTTTTTAAACGGTGTTGAACGGCTTTATGCCATTACAGGCAATACTGAATACTACGACTATGTAAAGGCATATTGCGACAATTATATAGACAGTGACGGAAATTGCCCTCTTTGCGGATTAGACCAGTTTGACGATATGCAGCCTGCAGCGCTTTTGTTTTTGCTTTATAAAAAAACAGGTGATAAACGCTACAAGCTTTTTATGGACACAATAGCCGATGCAATAGAAAAATTCCCCAAAAATGCTTTAGGTGGAGTATGGCACAAGCTTAACCTAAAAAACCAAATGTGGCTGGACAGTATGTATATGATGGGTATTTTTACAGCTATGTACGGAAAGCGCTTTGGTGTGGATTATTTTGAAGATGTTGTTTACAGGCAGGCAGAGCTGATGTTTGAAAATATGAGAAGTGAAGAAACAGGCCTTTTGTACCATGCGTGGGACGACAGCAAACAGGCTGATTGGGCAAACCCTGTAACAGGCTGTTCCCAAAGCCATTGGGGCAGAGCTTTGGGTTGGTATGTTTCCGCCCTTTCGGAGCTTTGCGGAATTTGGGGAGCAAAAAGCCCTCATTATAACAAAATTGTGTTTATGTTAAACAGCGTTATAAAAGCCATAGCAAAATATCAGGATGAAGAAACGGGCCTTTGGTATCAGGTGGTTGATAAAACGGATAGCAAGGGAAACTGGCTTGAAACAAGCTGCAGCGCTCTTTTTGTTTATGCCATGGCAAAGGGCGTAAATGAGGGCGTGCTTGGCGCTGAATATATTGAAAATATTGAAAAAGGCTGTATGGGTGTTATCAGCCGCCTGCAAAATGACGGTGATGATGTGCTTATAAACGGGGTTTGCAGAGGAACCGGAGTCGGAAGTGAAGAATTTTATTTTAAACGCCCTGTGGTTGTAAATGATTTGCACGGAGCAGGCGCTGTGCTTTATATGCTTTTGGAAACATTCTCTTTATAATATTTAAAAATTATTTCAGTTTTTTAAAAGGAAAATCGGAGTTTGTATAGAATTTATATAATAAGAGGATAAGGAGAGGCTGCTCCTGTTCACATTTAATAAAAAAATAAAAAAATAAGGAAACAGCATATACATATAAAAAACTAAACAGCAGTTTCCATATATTTGGGAGGTAATTACAATGGTGAAGTTGCTTGTATCCGCAAAAGGCGAGGGTAAAACCAAAAGGCTGATTGATATGGCTAACAAGGCTCAGCTGGAAGCAAGAGGAAATATTGTTTTTATAGATGATAACAGAAAGCATATTTATGATATTAATTCTGCTGTAAGATTTGTAGAAACATCTGATTGCGAATTTTATAATTTTAGAGAATTTGTTGGCTATCTTTTGGGCATTCTCTCACAGAACAGCGATATTGAAAAGATTTTTGTAGACGGACTTTACAAGATTATTGAATCCTTGAGCGATGAGGATTTAGTTAAGCTTGTTAAAAGATTGGTAGTAATTTCAAAAACTCATGAGGTTGAGTTTATTATAGGAATGTCCAGCAGCAGCGATATTCCCGGTGAAATTAAAGAATATATCATCTGATTTACATGATTTTTGAAGTATCGGTTCCTGTGCAGAGCATAGGAACCTTTTAATATACAGCCATAGCTCGAAAAAGAACTGAATGAGAAGGAACTGAACAAAAATGAACGTAAACCGACAGTTAAAGCTCGAATAATTAACAGCATAAGATTGTTAAGTGACTTGCAGACTTGTATATGGATAAGAGCTATGGTTACGGGCAGAAAAATCATAAAACCGGTTTTTCTGCCCTATGGTGGATATTAATGAGAAAGAACATTATAATTTCTCTTATAAATAAAGATAACCCCAAATAAACAAAACAGCGGAAAACAGCGCATTTTGGCGCAATAAATCGTATGAGTACGAAAAAATAAGAGCCGCAGGCATGTGTTAAAAACGGGTTATAAACGGAAAGGCAGAAAAATCAAGGAGGATTTTTCTGCCTTTAGCTTTGCGTATTATTTTAGCCTTGTCCGCTTAGCGGCAGGTACTTGGTCATTATCCCTACCGCTTATATATGTATTAGTTTGTAAAAATTTGTACCCAATATGGCGTGCCGTTTTTAACAACATAGCCTACGCCCAGTTTGCCATAGGAGGAGTTTAAAATGTTTGCCCTATGCCCTTCGGAGTTCATCCATGAGGTCATAACAGCTTCGGCGTTTTTTTGACCGTAGGCTATGTTCTCGCCTGCGTGTGTGTATGAAATTCCAAGCGTTTTAAGCATTTCAAAAGGTGTGCCGTATGTGGGCGAGGTGTGGCTGAAATACCCGTTATCCGCCATATCCTGAGCTTTAAGCGTTGCCGCATTGTTAAGCTGCGAGCTTAAAGAAAGGGGCGATAAGCCTGCCGAGGCTCTTTCCTTATTTACAAGAGAAAGTATTTGTTGCGCCATGGAGGAATTTACGGCAGGTGTTTGAGTAGTCTGCTCCGTGGTTTGCTCCGC
>CAYMAA010000011.1:0-26483 GCA_964388305.1 uncultured Lachnospiraceae bacterium
TCCTCCATAAGCCTTAAGGCGTTTTCCGTTAAAGCCTTTACGGTGTTTTTTGCGGTTAAATAAAATATTCTTTTTGGTCTGCCGCCCTGCCTGCCCATATATTTTATTGCGGGAAACATTACCCCTAATGTTTTTCCCGTACCTGTAGGCGCAACCGCAAACAGCTTTTTTTGGGAAACAAGTGTTTTGTAAACAGCCACGGAAAGCTCCCTCTGCCCTTTTCTGAACTCTCCGTAAGGAAACGCCAACCTGTCAATAGATTTGTTTCTCTTTTCAACAAGCTCCTCGTTAAGCCTTATCCATTTGTAATAATCATCAAAAATATTGTAAAAAAACTCTTTTAACTCATCATATCCATATTCATATTTAAGGCTCTTTTCGTTTCCTTTAAGGTCGCAATAGGTTAAATAAACCACGGCTTTTTCAAGTCCGCTGTTTTCCATATACATATAGGCATATACCTTTGCCTGCGCCAAATGCCTGTTTAAAAGCGGCTCGTTTATGCCGTCAATCTCCCCTGCCGTGGATTTTATTTCTTCTATAATAATGCACCCGTCTGATTTTACCATACCGTCTATTCTGCCCATAAGCAAAAACTCATAGTCAATATAGTCAAACCGCATTTTAATGCTAACCTCGCTTTCATAGCAAAGCTTAGCCTTTTTTGCCTGAGCTGTGTGTCTTTTTTGCAGCTTTTGGTGCAGCCTTGTAC
Organism: uncultured Lachnospiraceae bacterium; assembly: GCA_964388305.1. Lineage (GTDB taxonomy): Bacteria > Bacillota > Clostridia > Lachnospirales > CAG-274 > JAJQCI01. Next base: position 713 of record CAYMAA010000011.1, read on the forward strand.
CCTCAACAGCTCTTTTTGACCCTGTAAAACGGGAGTCTATAGAGCCGCTGCGTACTGCCATTTCCATAATTTCTCCAACGGATATACAAATCATAATTAATACCCCTGCCATACAAAATGGGGAGTATCTAAAAAATATAAAAGATATTCCCCATAATACAGTTTATTTATTGCTCTTTGTCATAAAAGTTTATATCGCCCTTAAATAAATCTTCTTCATCTTCAAAGTATTCTTCTTCGCCATCATCTTCAACGCTCTCTTCCTCAAAGTCCTCTTCGGGATCTTCTTCCGACTCTTCATAAGGCTCTTCTTCAAAGCCTTCTTCCTGCTCTTCCTCGGGTTCTTCTTCGGGTTCTTCCTCATCTAAATCCTCGTAATACTCTTCTTCATCATACCCTTCGGGATCGCTTTCATATTCTTCATCATAATCCTCGTCATCATCAAAGGGATAGTCCTCATCATCATAGTCGTCATAATAGTATTCGTCATAATCCTCGTAATACTTCGCCCTTTTGCCTCTTCCTCTCTTTTTGCCAATCTTGCGTTTACTTTTGTTAGAAATAATTATAGTAATTATCATACATATTATTATAAGTATAACTCCGCCTATAATAAAGTAAACATATCTGCGTAAAATGCCAAAAGCCATTGTTTTAATGCCAAGGCTTTCAACAGCGCCGCTTGTTTCGTCCGTTTCATTTTCCTCAACGGAAGTAACAAATCTGTACTCGCCTGCGGAGGTTACTTCTGTTAAATTGTAAAGATTGGAAAGAACATTTAAAATATCCCCCTGTTCAACAGGCTCGCTGCACAATATAGGTTCGCTTCTGCGGCTTACCAAATCACAGCTTATGGCTAAAGCAACAGCTTTGTCATAGCTGTCCTTATTATCGGCAATGCTGTATATTGCCAAATAGTCATTAACATTTTCGGGGTATTTGTTGTGCTTATATCTGTTTAAAATTTCTCCCGCCGTTGCCAAAAGCTCGCCGTAGGTAAGCTCCTCCTCATCATCGGTCATTTCAAGCTTATTAAATATGTCGGAAACATCTTCCCTCAGCATATTTCCTACAACAGCCTTAAATTCCCCAACAGTCATAAACCCGTCTATATCCACATCCCGGTCGGGCATAAAACCCCTTGTTAAAAATGTGGTAAGCCTTGCCCTTTTTGCGGAGGCAAAGCCGCTTAACTCGTCATAACTTGTTTCAACGTCCTGAATGTCATAATCGCCGGATTTCAGTGCGGCAAATATAAGAATTTTGTTTTTGCCGTCATATCTTCCTCCGATGTTTTCAACGCCCTCGTCAGTTGTGGAAAAGCATGACGGTTCGGTAAAATCGGTAAAAAACCCGAAGTAAACAGGCACGTTAAGGGTTTCTGTTTTATTGCCCCCGCTGTCAGCAAATTGAATGTTGTAGTAAGCATTGCCTGCCGCCTGATCCTTTTCAAAGGATATATTAATGCCGCCGTACCTTTCAACAAGCTTTTTAAGGTCATCCGTTCTTATTTTGATCACGTTAAGGTTATCGCCCAAAAGTATTAAAAGCTCGTTTGTGTTTTCAAGCTCGTTTAATGTGCTTTCTTCAATTTTTATGTTTATTTTGTTGCTGAAATCAACTCCGCTTACGTCTACCCTCGCAGATGTTAAAATATCCCTGTTAAGAGAAATTTCTCCCGTGGGCGCATTGCTCAGCCTGTCGGTCATTTCCTTTGCAAAGGCGTTTACCTCGTCGCCAAGCCCCTGTATGGTTTCCCCGTTTATAACCGCCGTATTGTCATTTACATAAAACGCTCTGTTGCAATAGCTGAAAGCCGCAAACTCAATATATTTTGCGATGACCTCCTTTGTTTCGTTTTCGGGTTCGGGGTAATCTTCAATAATATTGTCAAGCCTTTCCATATATTTGTCCTTATCGTTAAATTCCGTAAGGTCATCATAGTCTATGCTTGTATCCAGCGCATTGCCGTTGTCCGCCTCGTCCAGTTCTCTTTCCTCGTGTTCCGCAACAGCCTCGGCGGAATCGTCCGTAGCATTTCCCCATGAAAGTCCGCTAAGAGAGGATATATCCCCTTCTCCGTCATAAAACAAAATGTCAACAAGCTGCTTTGTTCTTGCGGAATCTATAAAATATCCGCTGTCGCCTGCTCTCAGCCCTCCCGGCAGGGTTGCCATTGTAAGGCTTTCTCCCTTTAAAACAGGGAAAAAAGGAGTGTATTTAAGCGCATCCGCAACAGTCATATTTGTTTTAACGTATGTCAAAAATGTTTCCGCATAGCTGTTTATGTTTTTAACAATGTTTTCCGTACTTAAAGCCTGCTCCAAAAGTGTGTGCAAAAACTGCTGCTGCACCTGTACTCTGTCCACATCTCCGTTTGTATAGTGCCTGTATCTTACGAGGCACATTGCATTGTAGCCGTCCAGCTTTTGAACGCCCTGCTTTAAATGTATAAATAAACCCTGCTGAGCATCATCATAGTCCATATTTTGAGGTACATCTATCGTTATGCCGCCAATATCGTCCACAATTTTCTGGAAAGCCTCTACATTTACGGTAATATAGTAAGAAATTTGAGGAATACCCAGCATTTCCTCCAATTCCTCCGTAAGATACTTGTCCCCGTCATCCTCTCCCCAGGAGTGAACGGCGTTTATCTTCATTGTTTTAGGCGTGCTGTAATGCCCCTCGCTTCTCATCTCGGAATAAAGGCTATCGCTTAAAGTAATATAAGTATCTCTCGGTATGGAAAGAGCCGTAATTTTTCTTGTATTTTTATCAAAGCAGGCAACAATAATTACATCGGAGAGCCTTTCGTCCTGATCCACACCGTAAATGCCGAAAAATGTTTTGTCCGCAATCTCGCCAAATACATTGGATTCCTTCAGCTTTTCCTCGGGAGTTTTGTTTGCCTCCTCAACAGCCTTGTTTACGGCATTTTCCACCTCATTTACCGCCTTTTGATGCTCCAGCTCCGCCTCGCTTAAATTGTTTTTGCCGTTTTCAACCACGTTTTTATTGTGCCCTACCGCATAATACTGGTCGTAAAAAACATATCCGCCCAATGCTCCCAAGCCAACAATAAGTATTAAAAAAACAATGCCTAAAAATTTAAACGCATCCTTTACGGGTGAGCTTCTTTTTATATTTCTGTTTTCTTTATTTTCACTTTTATTACGTTTGCTCTTTACTTCACGCATAAGCTATTCTCCTGTAATATAAATATAAGAACTTATAAACCATTTTACAGTATAACAAAAAAATCTCTTCGATTCAAGCAATTTCTTCAAAAAACCGTTTAAATCATTAAATTTAATAATTTTTAGTATTTTTCAAAATAAGAGGTGAGGCATAACCAAAAACATTTGACTATTTTACCGTAAAATGTTATGCTTAAATTATAACAATATTACCGTAAGGACTGATTTTAATGAACCCCCGAAAACAAGCGCTGCTGCTAATGCTTTCAATATTTATATTCCGCTGTTTTTGTCCGTCGGCGGCTCCAAAAGCCTATATGCTCGGCTGTGCGGGTGTTTTTGTAATATTTAATATTGCTGCTTTTGTGTATTCCGCAGGAGTAAAATATATAGGCCTGCCAAGGCTTATAGCCGTTTCAAAACGGGAGCATATTAAAACGGGCAGAGAGTTTGGTATGGATATTGTGCGTATACTGGCAATTCTTTTTGTGCCTTTCATACACTTTTTCGGAAATGCGGAATATTACACCTGTCCCCTTGAGGGGAAAACAATGCTTTACGCAACGGTTTTAAGGTGGCTTGTGCTTACTGCAGTACCTCTTTTTATGATAATTACGGGATATTTTAAAATTTATAAGCAGGCTGACTTTGCCCACTACAAATCAATATTTCCGATACTTGCAACTCATATTGTAATATGCGCAATCCGCCTTTGGACAGACGCAAATTTTCACCAAATTGAGCTTACAAGAGAATATGTGACAGATAAGCTTTTGTATTTTAACTACGGCTGGTATGTTCGCCTGTATATAGGTCTTACACTTATAATACCGTTTTTAAACAAGTGCTGGGCGGCTCTTTCAAGCCGCGCCCAAAAGGAAAATCTTATTGTAACACTGCTTATACTAACATCTATGGGGCCTCTTGTTTACGATATTATTCCTGCCACATGGCTTGCTCTTTATGTGCCATGCTACTATTTTATAGGTGCATACATAAAGGAATATAAAATTAAAATAAACCCAATACTTAACATATTGTTAATAGGTGCAGCGCTGTATATAACATCTGCTGCCACGGTAAATCAGGCAAATGGCGGTGTTTTCGACTGGTCTTATTTAGGCTATCTTAATAACTCGGGTTATTCTTCCCTGCCTGCCTTTATAATATCCGCCCTTATAGTAATTTTGCTTTCGGATTTAAAATGCGGTATAAAACCCATTGCCGCCGCAGCAGGATTAATATCCTCCCTTTCGCTGGAAATGTACCTTTTCAGCCAAATGTTCGATTCTATTATATATAAGCCTTATCAGCTTGAAAGGTGGAGCTTTCCTCAATATTTGCCCATAGCGCCAAGCCTGCTTGTTAAAATTATAGTCTGCGCCTTTGCCGCATCTTTAATTAAAAAGGTTATATTTGGCTTTTTGGAGCTTTACGGAAAAGCGGTTTTTTCCGATAATACAAAAAGTCTGTAAACATAAATAAAATAAAGGAGGGAGTTTTTTTATGAAATTAAAGCAATGTATAAGCTTAATGATCTCCGCAGTTTTTACAGTCTCCGTGTGTACGGCTGTTTCGGCGGAGCAAACCCCAAGCAAGGTTGAATATAACTTTGGGGCGGAAAATTCGGAAAATGCCGTAAACATAAATAACGGCGCTGTTCCTTATTACACAAAAGAGGCAGGGTATGGTTTTGTTTCCAAAACAGGCGCTTCTCCCGCAAGATTTTTAAATTCATCAAAAATTGTGTGGACTTCGGAGGGGTTTAAAATTACGGAGGACGGAAGCGGAGCATATTTAAGCAATTTGGATTCCTCCGCTGCCTACAACTACGGCGGTCTTGTTTTCCGTGCGGATGTAGCGGAGGCAGGAGCTTATAAAATAACCGTGGAGCTTAACTCCTCCGATGAAACAACAGCTTATGTTGCCCCAAACGGTATGCAGGCAAGCAGAATTTTAAGCGACAGCTATTGGGACGCTGCTCACAATGTGCCAATACGCAATCATGCGGAGTGGACAAGTCCCACCACATGGGAGTATACATTTGTTACAGGTGAGCCGTATATAGAAATTGAGGTTGAGCCAAACGAAATGCCGACAGCGGAAGAGCCTAAAACCGTAGGCATAAAATCCGTTTCAATAGAAAAGCAGCCAAAAGCAAAGGCTCTTAATTCCGTAAGCCCCACAATATTTGTTTTGGGAGATTCCACGGAAAAAACCTATACCTTTGAAGAGGCGGGAATGAGCGGCTGGGGGCAGATTATAAGCCGTATGTTCAACACGGATAAGGTGAGAGTGGTAAATTACTCCATGGGCGGCAGATCCATGAAAAGTATGTTTACGGAAAACCGCTTTAACGATATTCTTTTAACCGCCCGCCCCGGGGACTATGTTTTTCTTCATTCGGCGCATAATGATGAATCGACAGGCAGCACAAAGGGGCCGGAGGCCCGTTTTGGCAGAGGCTCTACCGCTCAGTCCTACAGTCATTTTCTTAACGATATTTATATTCCCGCAATGCGTTCAAGAGGTATAATACCCGTGCTTGTAACGGCAATGCCCCGTATGTCCGACGGAGTTCCCAAAAAAGGCTTTAATCCCGACTCCGTAGAGATGATGAAAGCGGCGGCGGAAGCCAACGAAGATGTATATGTTGCAGACCTTTTCTCCCGTGCTAAGGAATATGAGGAAACTGTCGGGCCTGAAATGGTTAAGGCAATTTATATGTCTATAGAAGCGGGAGAATCTCCGGGGAAAACAAACTCAGGCTCTTATGCCAACGGCCACCCGGATAATAAAATAGACGGAACGCACTACAAAGAGGCAGCCTCCAAAGTTTGGTGCCGGCTTATAGCGGATATTATTTACAACTCGGAGGATATGGAAACCCTTAAAGGCTATCTTGCGGATAATGTTCAAAAGGCATGCCAAACGGGAGATTGGAGCGAGGTATTCCCCGAATGGGCAGAGGACGTTACATTTGCCTATAATGGCAGCGGCAATGCGGATACCGACCCTGCCTACTATCGCAATCAAATAGAAAAAATGCTTCAGCTGGGAGTTATGAAAAAGGACAGTAACGGCAACTTTAACCCATTAAACCCAATGAACACTTCAGAATTTATAAATGCGCTTGCGGCTTTGTGGGGAATTGACCCGGCAAACCCGACTCTTGCGGCTCTTTCATCAGATGACGAGCTTACAAGAGAGGATATGGCGCAAATAGCTCTTGCCGCATATACAATACGCTATGGCAAAAATGCCGACGGTACATACAAAAGGCCTGCTTATATGACGGACTATAACGGCACAACCGTTTCTCCCGATGACCCCAACTATGACCCCAATTTAACAGGTGACGAGGCGCAGTACTATCCTCTTGCAGGCTGGAATGCCCTTACGGATAAGGATAAAATTTCTCCAAACAAAGCGGAGGAATTTAAAGAAGCCTATAACTTAGGACTTATAAGAAGCGACAAGGATATTAAAAGAGGTAAAATGGAAAACGGAACAGAGCTTGAACCGCAAAAAACAGTTACAAGAGCAAAAGCGGCGAAAGAGCTGTGGTTTTTGTGGGTATTGGGGCAGGAAAACGTGCTTGCGGAAAACCAGATAACAACAATTACAACAGACGGAAAAACATACGTTCCGATAAAATAAGATAAAATAAAGTAACAAAGTAAAAAACAGCAGGCGGATTTTATAAATTCACCTGCTGTTTATTATTGTAAATTTATTGTATATTTACGCAAGAATGTAAACCGTAACATTCTTTCTTCCGTAATTAACGGCTTCACTGTAGGAGTTAAAGCAAAGGTCAATTTTATTTCCCTTAATTGCTCCGCCTGTATCTCCCGCGATACAGTAGCCGTAACCCTCTACATAAAGCTTTGTTCCCAAAGGAATAACTCTCGGGTCTACAGCAACAACGCCGTAGCCTGCTCTCATACCGCTGGCAGTAATGCCGTAGCCTGCCATCCCGGGGGACTTGCCTGTGCAGGCATAGTCAATAGAATATGCCGAGGAGTTCATTGTAAGGCTTCCCACAACATCTCCGCCGTAAATATCAGCATAAACAGGCTCAGGCTCTTCAACCTTTGTGCCAACCTCAACAACCTTGTTTACAGGCGCTTTAAGCACCTTTTCGCTTAAAACCTCAACGTCCTTTGCTTCGCCGCTAACGTAATTAATTCTGACGGTAAGCTCCTTTTTGCCAACAACGCCCTCGCTCAAAACATTTGTAACGCCTTCTTCAAGGTCGGGGTTTTCAACTGTTTCGGTTTCGTAATAATAATCTACAATTTTAGTTTCCACCTTGTTATATTCCGATACAACGGGAATTACATCTACAACATTATATGCCTGAGCGGAGCTGTAGCCGCCGTCAAGAGTATAATTAATTCCCTTTTCTTCTTTAAGCAAAGCCAAAGCCTCGCCAATTGTATTAACATTCATATAAATGGAATAATCTTCTTTTCCGTCTATACAAAATTTAACGTCCTCGGCATATTTAATGTTAATTACCAAACCCTTTGTTATGGGGTCGTCTGCCTTAACACTTATAATATCCAAATCCCCCAAAGCAATACCCTGTTCTTCCAAAAAATCTCCTACGGTTTCCGTTGAAGTTGTATAAACATCGGTGCCTATATTTGTTTGAACAACTACTGTTTTTACCACAGCCTCCTGCTTTGTTTCCGTCGCTTCCGTTACTTCCTCGGCTTTTACTATTGAAGAAAACAATATCATTAATCCAAAAATTATAAAGCCGCAGATAAAAATACGCAAAATACCCTTTCCGTGATGTGTAGCTAAACTAATCATTAATAAATCCTCCTTTTAGACTGCAAAGCTTATTTTTTAAATTTGCTTCAAGCCTCGGCTGTCCGTGCCGCAGGCTTCTTCGTCTGCTGATTAGGGAATATAAAAAATATATTCCTTGCTTAACATTTTTGCAACAATTAACAAAATTGCTTAACAAAAATGTTGATTTCATCTTACCGGTTTCTTATTAATGTAAATTCTGCTTTTACAAAATTTACTGTAAAAGTCAAAATGATATAAAACAAATTTGATAATTTCAAAATAAAATTAAGACAACTTTTGAAAAAAATCCTGATTTTTATTTTATCTTTCTTTCCGCATTTCAACAATTACAGTAAATAGTTTAACACATTCGTAACAATTATGCAACAATTATTTTTTTGTCGAATAATCTGAGTGCGTTTTTCATCGTCATTTCGGCAACAATTTCGGGTGAAATTTGTTTAATTTCACTAATTTTATTAACAATATACTCTAAATTTCGTGAATTATTTCTCGTTCCCCTTACAGGTACGGGAGATAAATATGGCGAATCTGTTTCAATTAAAATTGACTCCAAGGGTATGTTTTTAACTACTTCAACAGGCTTTTTTGCGTTTTTAAATGTTACCATTCCGCCAATGCCAATAAAAAATCCCATATTAATATAGTCCATTGCCATTTGCGTATGACCGCTGTAGCTGTGTATTACACCGCACCTTACATTGCTTTTCTTTATAATGTCAAATGTTTCAGCCGAAGCCTCACGGGAGTGAACAATAACCGGCAGCTCCGCCTCACAGGCAAGCCTTAGCTGAGCTTTGAAGGCATCTCTCTGCTGCTTTCTGTCGCAAAAGTCATAGTAATAGTCCAAGCCTATTTCTCCTATGGCAACAACCTTTGGGTCTTTGCTTAATTTTAAAAGCCTTATATAGTTTTCGCCGTTCATTTGGTCGGCATCGTGAGGGTGTATTCCTACCGCAGCATAAAAGTTGCTCCATTTTCTGCTAAGCTCCACACCTGCATAGGAGGATTTCATGTCACAGCCTGCGTTTACAATATACCCAACATTACCCATACAAAACAGAGAAGAAATTAATTCTTCTCTGTCCTCATCAAACCTTGCGTCATCATAATGCGCATGAGTTTCAAAATACATCAGCTTATGTCCGCTCCGTCCTCAAGGTCGTCGCTTACCGTAACAAGGCAAAGCCTGCCGTCCTTTTCCGCCGCCAAAATCATTCCCTGTGAAAGAACTCCTCTCAGCTTAACCGGTTTAAGATTTGTAACAACCACAACCTTTCTGCCAACCATATCCTCAGGTGTGTAGTACTTTGCAATGCCGGAAACAATCTGCCTTACCTCATCACCTATTTTTATTTGAGAGCATAAAAGCTTGTCCGACTTTTCAACCTTTTTACATTCAAGCACCTTGCCTACCTTCATATTTACTTTGGCAAAGTCCTCTATGCCGATTTCCGAAGAAACCTGCTTTTCTTCTTTGTTTTCAGCCTTTTTGTCTGCTTTCTTTTCAGCCTTTTCAGCTTTCTTTGCGGCTTTTTCAATCTCTTTAAGCTCTGCCTTAACGTCAATACGAGGGAAAATAACATCACCCTTCGCTACACAAACCTCTTTAGGTAAAAGACCGAAGGTGTGAGTGCTGTCCCAAACCGTAAGAGCTTTGTCCTCTATTCCAAGCTGTTTATATAAAAGCTGCGGAGTGCTTGGCATACATGGAGCTATAAGAACGGATATTATTCTCAAGCCCTCTGCAAGAGTATACATAATTCCCGCAAGCTCGGCTTTTTTAGATTCGTCCTTTGCAAGCACCCATGGAGCGGTTTCGTCAATATATTTGTTAAGACGTCTTATAAATACCCAAATTTCATTCAACGCATCGGAAAAAAGCATTTCATCATAATATTTTTCAGTATTAAAAACTGTTTTTGCCGCAAATTTGGCAATTTCCGTATTAAGAGGGTTGTCCTCCTGCTGTGCAGGCAGCCTTCCGCCAAAATATTTTTCAATCATACCTACTGTTCTGGAAAGAAGATTTCCAAAATCATTGGCAAGGTCTGAGTTTATTCTGGAAATAAGCGCTTCGTTTGTAAAATTGCCGTCCTGTCCAAACGCAATTTCGCTTAAAAGAAAATATCTTATGGCATCTACGCCGTATTTTCCGCAAAGAACAACGGGGTCTATAACATTCCCCTTGCTTTTGCTCATTTTGCCGCCGTCTATAATAAGCCAGCCATGCCCAAACACTTTTTTAGGCAAAGGAAGATCCAGCGCCATTAATATTGCGGGCCAAATTATTGTATGAAAACGCACAATTTCCTTTCCCACAACATGAACATCGGCAGGCCAGTACTTTTTAAAATTGCTGTCGTCATCGGAGCCGTAGCCTAATGCGGTAATATAGTTGGAAAGAGCGTCTACCCAAACATATACTATATGCCCGGGGTCAAAATCCACGGGGATGCCCCATTTAAAAGAGGTTCTGGAAACACAAAGATCCTTAAGACCCGGCTTTAAGAAATTGTTTATCATTTCGTTTCTTCTTGAGGCAGGCTCCAAGAACTCGGGGTGTTCCTCCAAAAGCTTTATAATTCTGTCACCGTATTTGGAAAGCCTGAAAAAGTAGCTTTCCTCCTTAACCTTTTCAACAGGTCTGCCGCAGTCGGGGCATTTTCCGTCAACAAGATCCTTTTCCGTAAAGAAAGATTCACATGGCGTACAGTAAAGTCCCTCATATTCGTCCTTGTAAATTTCCCCCTTGTCGTAAAGAGCCTTAAATATTTTTTGAACAGCCTTAACATGGTAGTCGTCCGTTGTTCTTATATATTTGTCATAGCTTATGTTCATAAGCTTCCAAAGCTCTTTAACGCTTTTTACAATTTCGTCCACATATTCCTTGGGGGTTACGCCATGCTCCTTGGCAATTCGTTCAATCTTCTGCCCATGCTCGTCCGTTCCCGTAAGGAACATAACATCATAGCCTCTCGCTCTTTTGTATCTTGCCATAGCGTCGGTAGCCACAGTGCAATAGCTATGACCTATATGCAGCTTATCGCTGGGATAATAAATAGGTGTTGTTATATAAAACTTTTCCTTTTCCACTTCAATTTCACTCCTCATAAATAAAATATTTTAGAATTATTTTTTTAGACTTGGTTAAAAACACCTCTAAAATTTATTGAATACATTATATATCAACTTTTACCATAAATCAACCCAAATATTATCATCGGCTGCTTTTTGCCTTTGTATAAGGGGTATTTGTACTCCGCTGCCGTATACGCATACTTAAGAACCCGAAAGAAGCCGGAATGCGCAAGGCAGGTTTTGCATTTGCAAAAGTTATGAGCTTTAAAAGGCGAGGGTGGGGGGTTACTTAATCGGTTAAATTTAAAACAGAGAGCGGATAAATACTCTGCCCTCTGTTTATGTTTGTTTAATTTAATATCAGTCTGGCGATGGTTATCATTTTTTCGCCTGTATTCATACTTTTTGTCTGCATATAGCGGTGCGCCTGCTCTTCCGTCATGTGATATTTATGGATTAGGACGCTTTTTGCCTGTTGAATTATAATTTCTTCATTTTTTGTGCGGAAGCGGTTATGCACTATGAGATGGTGATTATCCAAATTCATAAGCATACTTACGGAGTAAATAAGATCCGACCTGTTAAGTGGTGTGGATAGCTTAAAAACTCTTGTATCCGAAATATCGTCAAGGCTGTCTATAGAGCCTATCGCAACTATTTGAAATTCTTCCGGAATAAAATCCAGAATATCAAACAATACTGTATCTCTGAATTTTGTGCCGCAAACTATAATTCCGTTATCAAAGCTGTTCAGCCTTGAAAGGAGAGTACCCCCTGTTGAACATATACAGGTGGGGTAAATACCACCCGTTTTAAGCATGGCTGCAACCTTTTTTGCTGTGGCTTCACTGCCGAATGCAACAAATATATTATTGTTTATTACCATTAATATTACCCCTTAATCTGAATAAATCTACATCAGTTTTAAGACAAATGCTGGTTTTTCGGTAAATATTAATATGTAAACAGGTAATTATCAATCTCCCACTTTGAAACACTCGTTCTGAAAGCATCCCACTCTACAGTTTTCATCTTTTTAAAGCAACTGTAAGCGTGCTCGCCGAGAACACTTTTTATGAGAGGATCCTTATCCATTGCGGCAATGGCTGAATGAAGATCAGCAGGAAGACTGCCTACTCCAAGCGCATCTCTTTCCGCCTGAGTTGAGGCAAAAAGGTTAACATCTACAGAATCTCTTATTTTAAGATTTTTTTCAATACCATCCAAGCCTGATGCTATACATACCGCAAGGCAAAGGTATGGGTTTGTGGACGGATCGGGACTTCTAAGCTCGCATCTTGTACCCATCCCTCTTGATGCGGGAATACGGATAATATCCGAACGGTTGGATGCCGACCACGCAATGTAGCAGGGAGCCTCATAACCGGGAACAAGCCTTTTATATGAGTTTACAAGAGGATTTGTAATAGCTGTTATTGCCTTAACGTGCTGAAGAACACCCTCTATGTAGCTGTATGCAACAGGCGAAAGCTGAAGTCCGTTAGGATCATCCGGGTCGAAGAAGGCATTTACCGTTTTACCGTCCTTCTTTGTAAATAGTGACATATTTGTGTGCATACCCGAACCGTTTATGCCCTGCTTTGGCTTTGGCATAAATGTTGCGTGAAGTCCGTATTTTTTAGCGATTGCTTTAACAACCGTACGGAATGTTACAACATAATCTGCTGTTGTAACGGCGTCTTCATACTTAAAATCAATCTCGTGCTGGCCCGGAGCAACCTCGTGGTGAGATGCCTCAATAACATAACCCATTTTTTCAAGTGTAAGACAAATATCCCTGCGGCAGTCTACAGCAAGGTCGATAGGAGCAAGGTCAAAATAACCTGCGGTATCGTTTACTGTTTGTGTAGGATAGCCGTTTTCATCTGTGTGGAAAAGGAAGAACTCACACTCGTTGCCTATATTTACCGTGTAACCCATATCTGCGGCTTTTTTAACAACTCTTTTAAGAACACCTCTCGGGTCGCCGTCGAAGGGTTTTCCGTCAGGTGTGTAAACATCGCATATAAAGCGTGCCACCTTGCCGTGCTGAGGTCTCCATGGGAATATTGCAAAAGTGCTTAAATCCGGTTTAAGATACATATCGGATTCATCAATTTTTACAAACCCCTCTATTGAGGAACCGTCAAACATCATACCGTTATCCAAAACATCTTCAAGAGCGGAACGAACGATAGCGACATTTTTTGGCTGACCTGCAATATCCGTAAACTGGAGGCGTATAAACTTAACGTCCTCTTCATCAACTATTCTGAGAATATCATCTTTACTGTAAGCCATAAAAAAACTCCTTTCATATTTTATTATATAAATATATAAAAACATAAAGTCCCGTACCCCTACGGGTGTTTAAGAAGCCGCTGATCAATCAGAGCTTCCTTAAAAAAAGGGACGAAAAGAAACCTAAAAACCATAAGTTTCAATTCGTCCTTGTACTCATTCATTATAAATAAAGGTTTAATATTTGTCAACAGTTTTTTAAATGTTATAAAAATTTTGTGCATTTTATTTAAAAACTAAATTTATCAAAGAGAATGATAGGTTATTTTTACGGCATAAAATCAGTCATAGCCGTTAAACACCTCCTCCAGCTTATCCGTATTATTACATACGGCAAGGAGAGTCAGCCTATCTCTTGTTTTAAAAATGTGGTTTTCAATTTTTTTGCTTTGCTCCGTGCTGTCCTTATAGGTTCTGCCTAAATTTATAAGCACATTGGAGAGGGAGTCCTCTATATTTTGTGTGGCGGCGGTATTTTTACCTTTGGCTATTATAATTTTGTCGGGCGCTCCGTTTTCGGAGGAAGAAATTACATAACCCTCCTCCACGTCCGACGGGTTTATGCCGTAGCGTTCCGCCACATTTATATTAAGCAGGCTTTCAGGCGCCGAGGTATCAAGAGAGGCTATTTCTCCCAGTTCCTTTACCGCATCAAGGGCGGAGGTGTTTTCCACCTTTGGCTTTTGGCATGAGCAAAGCATTAATGCGGCAGCAATAATAAGTATTTTTTTCAAAAAAATCATCTCCCGTAAAAGTTTAACCGCTTTTAACGGGAGATATACGTTTTATGCCTGCAATTTTAATTTAAAATCCTTCGCGGCTTCTCTCTGCTGATCCTTTTTGGCTATATCCTGACGTTTATCGTAGATTTTTTTGCCCTTTGCAATGCCTATATCCAATTTTACAAGGCTTCCCTCAAAATAAATTTTTAAAGGCACAATTGTTAAGCCCTGCTGCATTGTTCTGCCTTCAAGACGGTTTATTTCAAACTTATGGAGCAGCAGACGGCGATCTCTCAACGGATCGTGATTAAAACGGTTGCCCTGTTGGAAGGGGCTTATGTGCATACCTTTTATAAAAGCCTCTCCGTGGGATATGGAAATGTAGCTGTCCTTTAAATTGCATCTGCCTGCACGCATGGACTTTACCTCTGTTCCCTGAAGCTCTATGCCCGCCTGCATTGTTTCCAATATAAAATAATCGTGATAGGCTTTTTTATTGTTGGATATTAATTTTACGGATTTTTTTGACATAATAAATCCTCCTGAAATTTTTTAAGATTTTCTAACACGCTTTGAGGCACATACAAATCTCCATAGCCTGAGCCAAGCTCCAGTCCCGGTTTGTTTTCACCGTGGAAGTCGCTTCCTCCCGAGGGTAAAAGGTTATAGGTTTTGCACAAATTAAGAGCATAAATTGTATCTTCCACGGAGTGAGTAGGATAGAAGCACTCCATGGCGGCGGCTCCCCAACAGGCAAAGTCCGCAATCATTTCCTCCAGTTCAAAGCTGTTAAATCCGTAGGCAAATGGGTGAGCGATTACGGCTGCTGCTTGGGCGGAGTTTATAAGCTCAATAGCGGACTTAGATGAAAGTACCTCTCTTTTAACATAGCCTGCTTTTCCCGCGCCTATATATTTATCGAAGGCTTCGTTTTTGCTTTGCACATATCCCTTATTTTGCAAAAGCCCTGCAAAATGCGCCCTTGTTACAACATTTCCGCCGCTTTGGGAAAGCAGCTCCTCATAGGTAACATCAAGACCTATGCTTCTCAGCTTGTTTATCATTTTTTTGTTTCTTTTAATTCTTTTTTCTCTTAAATCGGAAAGTGTGTTTTTAAAATTATTGTCATCTTTATTTATAAAAAGTCCTACTATGTGAATTTCCTTCCCCTTATATAATGAAGAAAGCTCCGTTCCGCATATAAGCTCTAAAGCAGGAAAGGCTTTTGCTGCCGTTTCCGCCTCCTCCAAACCCGCTGTTGTGTCGTGATCCGTTACGGCTATTGCCCTTAAGCCTACGGCGGCGGCTTTTTGTATAAGTTCCGTCGGGGTAAGAGTGCCGTCGGAAAAGGTTGTATGGGTATGCAGATCTATAGTATTCATAAAGTATCACCTCAATTAATAATATAATAACATAAAATAGAAATTTTACAAGTTAAATTACGCAAACATTTAAAAAAGGGGGCAGTTTTTATGAGAAAAAGTGACAATGAAAAGGTTAACGGACGCAGCGCTTTAAGCCTGGCGGCAGGCTTGGCTGCGGCATTTGGCATAACAATGGTTATATTTTTAATTTATGCGGTTTTGCTTACATACACAAAGGCAGGCGAGGAGCATTTAAGGATTGTTGCCGCATCCGTAACGGGTGCGGCTGTTATTGCCGGAGGATTTATTGCGGGAAGAGGTGTTGGCAGCAGGGGTATACTTTGGGGAATGGCAACGGGACTGCTTTATGCGATGATAATTTTGGGACTGAATGTGGCGCTTAACGGAAGGGCGCAATTTTGTGCGGAAACGGCTTTTTTGCTTGGCGCAGCGCTTTGCGGCGGCGGTATTGGAGGGGTTGTTGGAGTTAATTTTGGCAGGTAGCCCTGTTAGATTGTGAAGAACTTAACAACATCATAAAGCTTAAAATCAGACCCCGGGCATATTAAAATTGATTAAAAATTTTTACAATATGCCCAAATTTTCGTGAAAATCGCCAAAAAGGGGTTTTGGGCATTTATTTATCCTTTACATATTTTATTTGTTAGTGTATAATTAAAGCATCGAAAAATTATAAAAGGAGTTAAAAAAATGTCAAACATTATTACGGAAATTAAAGACAATGTTGCTATACTTAAAATTAATAAGCCGCAGGCTCTTAATGCTCTTAACGATGAGGTTTTAAGAGATTTAAACGAGGCTTTTACGGCGGCAGACGGTAATGAGGATGTGTATGTAATAATTATAACAGGCGAAGGAAAGGCCTTTGTGGCAGGTGCGGATATTTCCCAAATGAAGGATTTTAACGCAGTGCAGGGCAAGGCATTCGGTGTTTACGGAAACAGCGTATTTTTAAATATCGAAAATTCAGTAAAGCCTGTTATTGCCGCAATTAACGGTTTTGCCTTGGGCGGCGGCAACGAGCTTGCTTTAAGCTGCGACATAAGGCTTGCATCGGCAAAGGCCAAGTTTGGTCAGCCTGAGGTTGGCTTGGGTATTACTCCCGGCTTTGGCGGCACACAAAGGCTTGCAAGAACAGTTGGAGCCGCAAAGGCAAAGGAGCTTATTTTTACGGGCAAGGTTATTAAGGCGGACGAGGCCGAAAAGATTGGACTTGTAAACAAGGTTGTTGAGCCTGAGGCGCTTATGGACGAGGCTATGGCTTTGGCAAAGCAGATTGCCGCAAATGCTCAGATAGCCGTAAGGCAGAGCAAGGCCTGCATTAACAGAGGCTTGCAGACGGACATTGCAACAGGCGTTGCCTATGAGGCTGAAGCATTTGGTCTTTGCTTTGCAACAGAGGACCAAAAAGAAGGTATGACAGCCTTTGTTGAAAAACGTGACAAAAATTTTAAAAACAAATAATATTTAACGGAGGTACAAAATGATTAAAGACGTATTTATTATCGGCGCAGGACAAATGGGACTTGATATAGGTCAGGTTATGGCTAAGGCAGGTCTTGATGTTACTTTCAGAGATCTTAACGATGCTATTTTGGAAAATGCCAAAGCAAAGCTTGTTAAGAGCTTGGACAAGCAGGTTACAAAGGGCAAAATGACCGAGGAAACCAAGAACGAGGTTCTCGGAAGAATAAGCTTTACAACAGAGCTGCATGAAGCAAGAAACGCAGGACTTGTGCTTGAGGCTATTGTTGAAAGCGTTAAAATTAAGAAAGAAACATTTGCCGCTCTTGAAGAGATTTGTCATAATGACACAATTTTTGCAACAAACACATCATCTATTTCAATTACTGAAATCGCAAATGCCACAAGACGCCCCGACAAGTTTATAGGTATGCACTTTTTCAACCCTGCTACCGTTATGAAGCTTGTTGAGGTTATAAGAGGACTTCACACATCAGACGAAACATTTAAGGCGGTTTATGACCTTGCGGCAGCTATAGGCAAAACACCTGTTGAGGTTAAGGAAGGCCCCGGCTTTGTTGTAAACAAAATACTTGTTCCTATGATAAACGAAGCTATTGTTGTTCTTGAAGAGGGTCTTGCCTCCGCAGAGGACATTGACGTTGCAATGCAGCTTGGCTGCAACCACCCAATGGGGCCTCTTCATCTTGGAGATCTTATAGGACTTGACACTGTACTTCACATTATGGAAGTGCTTTACAGCGAAACAGGCGACACAAAGTACCGCCCTGCAAGGCTGCTCCGTCAGATGGTAAGAGGCGGCAGACTCGGAAGAAAAACGGGAATCGGTTTCTTCGATTATACAAAGAAGTAATTTAAGGAGGACTTATAAATGGAATTTGGTTTATCTAAGAAGCATCTTCTTGCACAGCAGCTTTTTAAGAGCTTTGCCGAAACGGAAGTTAAGCCTCTTGCACAGGAAGTTGACGAAACGGAAATTTTCCCCAGGGGAACTGTTGAAAAAATGGCTGAAAGCGGCTTTTTGGGAATACCCGTACCAAAGGAATACGGCGGACAGGGCTGCGACGCTCTTACTTATGTAATGTGCGTTGAAGAGCTTGCAAAGGTTTGCGGAACAACGGCAGTTATTGTATCCGCGCACACCTCCCTTTGCTGCGACCCTATTTTAACCTACGGCACGGAAGAACAGAAACAGAAATATCTTGTACCTCTTGCAAAGGGCGAAAAGTTAGGCGCATTTGCGCTTACAGAGCCGGGCGCGGGAACCGATGCGCAGGGTATGCAGACAAAGGCTGTTTTAGACGGGGACGAATATGTGCTTAACGGCAGCAAAATATTTATTACAAACGGTAAAGAAGCCGATGTTTATGTGATTTTTGCCGTTACCGATATTATTACGGACAGAAAAGGCAGACCAAAAAAGGAAATTACAGGCTTTATTGTAGAAAAAGGCACACCCGGTTTCTCCTTTGGTACAAAGGAAAAGAAAATGGGTATAAGAGGCTCTTCCACCTATGAGCTTATATTTACGGATTGCAGAATACCTAAGGAAAATATGCTCGGGCCTAAGGGCAAGGGCTTTGGTATTGCTATGCACACTCTTGACGGCGGACGTATCGGTATTGCCGCACAGGCTTTGGGTATTGCTGAGGGCGCGCTTGACATTACAATAGATTATGTTAAGGAAAGAAAGCAGTTTGGCAGAGCAATTTCCGCTTTCCAGAACACTCAGTTTACACTTGCAAACCTTGCCACAAAGGTTAAAGCGGCTCAGCTTTTGGTTTACAGAGCGGCTATGGCAAAGAGTACACAGAGCAGATATTCCGTTGAAGCGGCTATGGCTAAGCTGTATGCCGCAGAGGTGGCTATGGAAGTTACCACAAAATGTGTTCAGCTCCACGGCGGTTACGGCTACACAAGAGAGTACGATATTGAGAGAATGATGAGAGATGCAAAAATTACGGAAATTTACGAGGGTACCTCGGAGGTTCAGCGTATGGTTATTTCCGGAAGCTTGCTGAACTGATAGGAGGGCTATGGTATGAAAATTGTAGTTTGTATTAAACAGGTGCCGGACACAAAGGGCGGAGTTAAGTTTAAGCCGGACGGTACGCTTGACAGAGCAGCAATGCTTTCTATTATGAATCCCGATGACAAGGCAGGACTTGAAGCGGCTTTAAGAATAAAAGACGAATACGGCGCAGAGGTTACAGTGCTTTCCATGGGTTTGCCAAAGGCGGAGGACGTGCTGAGAGAGGCTCTTGCAATGGGAGCGGACAAGGCTATTTTGGTAACCGACAGAGTTTTGGGCGGCGCCGACACATGGGCAACCTCCACAACAATCGCAGGCGCTATAAGAAACATTGACTATGATCTTATTATTACGGGGCGTCAGGCAATAGACGGAGATACGGCACAGGTTGGCCCTCAAATTTCCGAGCATTTGGGAATACCTGTTATCAGCTATGCGCAGAACATTAAAATTGACGGCGACAGCGTTATTGTTGAAAGACAGTTTGATGACAGATACCATGTATTAAAGGCAAAAATGCCATGTCTTATTACTGCGCTCAGCGAGCTTAACAAACCCAGATATATGACACCGGGCGGAATTTTTGATGCGTACGATGCGGAAATTACATGGTGGGGAAGAAACGACCTTAAAGATGTTGACGACTCCAACCTCGGTTTGAAGGGTTCTCCGACAAAAATCGCAAAGGCGTCGGATAAAGTAAGAAAAGGCTCGGGAGAAAAGGTAAACCTTGACCCCGAAGAGTCGGTTAAATATATTGTAGGCAAGCTGACAGAAAAGCATATTATCTAAGAGGCGGTGAATAAAATGAGTTTAGAAGATTACAAGGGCGTTTATGTTTTTGCCCAGCAGGTTGATAACAAAATAGACAATATTGCCTTTGAGCTTATCGGAAAGGGCAAGGAGCTTGCGGCAGCGCTTAACACACAGGTAACTGCCATTTTAGTAGGCAGCAATGTTAAGGAGCTTGCAAAGGAGCTTGGAGAATATGGAGCGGACAAGGTTATTGTAGTAGATGACCCCGAGCTTAAAGAATACAGAACAGAGCCTTATACACACGCAGTTGCATCTGTTATTAAGGAATTTAAGCCTGAAATTATGCTTGTTGGCGCAACCGCAATAGGCAGAGATTTAGGCCCGAGAGTATCTGCAAGAGTAGCAACGGGCTTAACCGCAGACTGTACATTTTTGGAAATAGGGGATTTTAAGGACAAGCCAAATCAGCTTTTAATGACAAGACCTGCTTTTGGCGGCAACACAATTGCAACAATTGCCTGCCCCGATAACAGACCCCAAATGGCAACGGTACGGCCCGGTGTTATGCAGAAGCTTGACAAAGAAGAGGGAAGAACGTGCGAGGTTGTTGACTACAAGGTAGAATTTGTGCCTGACAACAAATATGTTGAAATACTTGATATTGTAAAGGCTGCTAAAAGTGCGGCGGACATTATGGACGCAAAGATACTTGTATCCGGCGGAAGAGGAATGGGCAGCCCCGAAAACTTTAAAATGCTTGAGGAGCTTGCAGAGGCGCTTGGCGGTATGGTAAGCTGCTCCAGAGCTTGTGTAGACGCAGGCTGGAAGCCTAAGGATATGCAGGTTGGACAGACAGGCAAAACCGTAAGACCAAACCTTTACATTGCCTGCGGTATTTCCGGAGCTATTCAGCACCTTGCAGGTATGGAAGAAAGCGATATAATTATTGCAATTAACAAGGACGATACAGCGCCTATTTTTGACGTTGCTGATTACGGAATTGTCGGTGATGTTAATAAAATTGTTCCCAAGCTTACTGAAGCAATTAAAAACGCTAAATAAATAATAAATATGGAGGTATAATATGAAAGATTTATATATTGTAAACTGCTGTCGTACGGCTATCGGTACATTTGGCGGTTCTTTAAGCAAAACACCTGCCGCTAAAATGGGCGCTATTGTAATTAAAGAGGCTCTTGAAAGAGCAGGGGTTAAGCCTGAGTGGGTAGACGAGGTTTATTTTGGCTGTATTCTTACGGCGGCTTTGGGTCAAAACCCTGCAAGGCAGGCTTCCTTGGGCGCAGGTCTTTCAGTAGATGTTCCCGCAACAACAATAGGAATGGTTTGCGGCTCGGGTATGAAGTCGGTTGTTGAGGGCGCAAGAACAATTCTTGCGGGAGATGCCGACATCGTTGTTACAGGCGGTATGGAAAATATGTCTGCCGCTCCTTATGCTGTTCCCACAGCACGCTACGGCGCAAGAATGTTTAACACAAATATGATTGATACAATGGTTAATGACGGTCTTTGGGACGTATTTAACAACTACCACATGGGTATTACGGCGGAAAATGTTGCTGAGCAGTGGGGCATTACAAGAGAGGAGCTTGACGAATTTTCTCTTAAATCTCAGGAAAAGGCTGCTGCCGCAATAGCAAGCGGAAGATTTGAGGACGAAATTGTACCCGTACCCGTAAAGGTTAAAAAGGAAACAGTTGAATTTAAGGTAGACGAGCATCCAAGAGCTACTTCTATGGAAAAGCTTGCAAAGCTTCGCCCTGCTTTTAAGCCGGACGGCGGCAAGGTAACGGCAGGTAACGCATCAGGCATTAACGACGGCGCCGCAGCAATTATACTTGCATCAGGAGAGGCTGTTGAAAAATACGGTTTAAAGCCTATGGCTAAGCTTATCGGCTGGGGTCAGGCAGGCGTTGATCCTTCAATTATGGGTGTTGGGCCTGTGGGAGCATCTAAAAACGCTCTTAAAAAGGCAGGTCTTACTGTTGAGGATATGGATCTTATTGAAGCAAATGAGGCTTTTGCTGCACAGTCCGTTGCTGTTGCAAGAGAGCTTAACTTTGATATGAGCAAGGTAAATGTAAACGGCGGAGCTATTGCTTTAGGTCACCCTGTTGGCGCATCCGGGGCAAGAATTATTGTTACACTTCTTCACGAAATGCAGAAGAGAGATGAGGCTAAAAAGGGTCTTGCAACTCTTTGTATAGGCGGCGGTATGGGTATAGCTACCGTATTTGAGAAGGTTTAATATTGGTCGTTTAACTTTTAAAAGGCGGCAGAATGTATTTTTCTGCCGCCTTATAAATATTTAGGGAAACACTGATTAAAATGCAGCTAAAAATAAATTTACAAAAAATTCCGGCAGCTTCACACTGTTAAAAAAGCTTTATAGGCTTAGCTGAGGTTTTTTAACAACGCTTACGCTTGAATTTTTTGCCGATGCACGTCTAAATTTATTTTTAATTTTGAATTATTCGGTGTTTCTTTTGGGAGAAAATTTATTAGGGAGAAAATTTATATGGAACACAAGCGAAATTCTTTTAAGGGGTCTTTAGGGTTTGTTCTGGCGGCGGCAGGCAGCGCCGTTGGCTTGGGGAACATTTGGAGATTTCCTTATCTTGCCGCCAAGGACGGAGGAGGACTGTTTTTGGTGGTTTATATTGTGCTTGCACTTACCTTTGGTTTTGCTCTTTTAACAACGGAGATTGCCATAGGACGAAAAACAAAGCAAAGTCCTTTAACCGCTTACGGAAAGCTTAAAAATGGCTGGGGGTTTTTGGGTATATTAGGTTGTATTGTACCCATAATCATTTTGCCTTACTATTGCGTTATAGGCGGCTGGGTAGTTAAATATTTGGCTGCGTTTTTAACGGGGGACGGCATAAATGCTGCAGCAGACGGATATTTTACGGGTTTTATAACAGCGGAGGTTTCGCCTATTGTATATATGATTATATTTTTGGCGGTTGTTGCCTTTGTAATTTGCTGCGGTGTAAACAAGGGCATAGAGTCCTTTTCAAAAATAATTATGCCTATACTTTTGGTTTTGGTTGTGGGTATTGCGTTTTTTTCAATAACCATTCACAATACCGATGCAAACGGTGTTACAAGAACAGGCTTGGAGGGACTTAAAATTTATGTTGTACCAAACCTAAACGGAATTACTGTGAAGGACTTTTTTTCTGTTGTGGTGGACGCAATGGGTCAGCTTTTCTTCAGTTTAAGCGTTGCTATGGGTATTATGATTGCCTATGGTTCTTATGTGCCTGATGACGCCAATCTTGTAAAATCCATTAATCAGATAGAAATATTTGATACGGTGGTTGCGTTTTTGGCAGGAGTTATGATTATTCCGGCAGTATTTACTTTTATGGGTACAGAGGGTATGAAAGCATCGGGGCCCAGCCTTATGTTTGTAACATTGCCAAAGGTATTTAAGGAAATGGGTACTGTTGGTACGGCTGTAGGAATACTGTTTTTTGCAATGGTGCTTTTTGCCGCCATAACAAGCGCTATGTCCATTATGGAGGCGGTTGTTTCCAGCATTATGGACAGGTTTAAGGTTTCAAGGCTTAAAGCCGCAATTATTGAGGGTATTATTGCCCTTGTTGGCGGTATTGTTGTTTGCTTTGGCTACAACAGATGGTACTTTGAGTTTAAGCTGCCCAACGGTACAGTGGCGCAGATATTGGATATTATGGATTATATAAGCAATAACCTGCTAATGCCTCTTGTTGCAATAGGTACTTGCGTTTTAATAGGCTGGGTTGTTAAACCCAAAACCGTTATTGACGAGGTGGAAAAAACAGGCTGTAAATTTTCAAGACGCAGACTGTATATAGTTATGATAAAATATATAGCAATCGTTTTGCTTGCTGTACTTCTGCTTAAATCCATAGGCATTTTAACAATTATATGATATATAACCAAAAAACGCTGTAGGTATAGCGCTTACAGCGTTTTTTGTTTTTATTGGTTAATAATGCCTTTAAAATTATTATATTGCCGAGTTCAGTGCATTTATTTAGGAGGCATTGGCTGTTTTATGTGTTTTTATTGCAAAAACAGCGATTAATGCAAGCACGGCGGCGCATACTGCCATACACAGGAATGACACATTCATTCCGTGCATTGGCGCTGTGCTTCCGTAGGAGGCAGAGGCTCCGGCACTTACCATCGTCATAATGCCTACAAACACCGCCGCACCAACAGAGCCTGCAATCGTCCTGAGTGATGTTAAAAGGGAGGAGGCATCTGCTACCTTGGCAGGATCAACATTGCTTGTTCCCCATGTCAAAAGCGGCATCATCAGGCTGCCAATAGCCACGTTGCGTATTACATTGAAGGCCGCCGCTGTCCAAAGCGGTGTATCCATTGAAATAAAAAACATACCAATATTGCTGAATACCATTGCGGCCGCTCCTGCCGCAAAAATCTTTTTTATACCAACCTTATCATACAATTTTCCGGCAAAAGGACTGACTATGGCGGTTGCGAGAGAACCGGGCAGCGTTACAAGTGCGGAAATCACGGCAGAATACCCCATAACGGTTTGAACATACAACGGCATCATAATGGAAGAGCCCATCATAACCAAATAGAGAATCATACTGGAAATTACACTCAGGGCATAATTACGGTTTGCCAAAATCCTAACGTCAAGGAAAGGTCGTTTGGCATCAAGCTGGCGCAAAACAAAGAATACGGAAGCAACAATGCCGACCAGCAGGGGCAATCCTGCCTGAGAGCTGACAATGCCATAGCTTGTTATGTTTCCGATGCTGAGGGTAACTCCGCCAAAGGCTAAAATGCTTTCCGCAAAGGAAATAACATCAAACCTCTTATCCTGCAGTTCAAGCACATTTTCAAATATAAAAGCAGAAAACACAAAAGAAACAGCCATAACGGCAAGCACAAGGTAAAATATGGACTTCCAACCAAAGGCATCAATCAAAAGTCCCGCAATTGTAGGGGCAATAACAGGAGCCGCCGTTGTAGCCAATCCGTAAGTTCCCATCATTGTTCCTTTCTTTTCAATCGGGTAGACGGTCAGTATAATGACCTGCGCAGACGCCTGTAAAACAGCCGCTCCGCCTGCCTGTAAGCACCTGCCAACCATCATAACGGCAAAATTTTTTGTCAAAATACTGAAAAACAGACCAACAATAAAAATGCCTATGCCTGATAGGTACAATTTTTTTGTGGGAATACGCACAATAAGAAATGCGCTAAGCGGCAGCACCATGCCCATTACCAAAGAATATCCGCTTGTAATCCACTGTCCGACGGAAGTGTTGACGTTAAAATACTCCACAAGGCTTGGCAGCGCTGTTGACATTGCAGTAGACAAAACAGATGATGCAATGCCTGAAATAACCAGACACAAAAATATCATTGTTCTTTTTTGACTGCTTAATATATTACCTGACTTACTCATTGAAATTCTTTCTCCTTACCATATTTTATAAGCTACGCATTATCCAATATTTTCTTTTGTATTCGCAATAGCTCCATAGCATCTTCTTCGCCGAGCCTTTCTAAAATATATACGGCAGAGGCTATGAGCATTTTCCTCTTTTCCAAAATAATTCTGCTCCCGTTTTCAGTCAATGCCGCAACAACCTGTCTTGCATCTTCCGCATATTCCTTGCGAACAACCAGTCCCTTAGCTTCAAGGCTTTTTAAAATAGCGGCAATGCGTGCGCTGCTGACGTTCATATTCCTGCTTAACTCTTTCGGAAATGCTTTGCCGTTACTTTTATAAAGAAAATCCAAAACGCCAAATTCCCCTTTTGTAAACTCATTCATAGCTTTTTGAGCGGGAATTTGCATAAGCTTCGCTCGGATTTTAAGTAATTCTAACGCAGCTTCACGGTAATCCATAGCTTGCCACCTCGCACAATTACTAACACTATTAGCAATTATATACCTTCTTTGATAAAATGTCAATCAGTTTACAAAAAC
>CAYMAA010000012.1:0-12333 GCA_964388305.1 uncultured Lachnospiraceae bacterium
GATTGCGGAATATATGGCGCAAAATATAGCGATGCCTGCCGAGGGGCCGTCCACGGGCATACCCCCGGGGAAATTTATGTGAATATCATAACCCGAGGCGTCAATTCCAAAAACAGTTTCCAAAACCGTTACGGCATTTTCCGCAGAAACATAAGCGGTACCCTTTCTTATAAGCCTGCCGCTGCCTGCGGAAAGCTCCTCTTTTTCCACAACCCCCGTAACATTAAGCCTGCCGCCGCCGTTTTTACAGCTTGCCTCCACAGGCAAAACACAGCCTGCTCCTCCGCCTGTAACAGCAAGACCGTTTACAACGCCTATGGACGATGGACAAAGGCGCTGCCTGTACACAGGGGAAAGCCTGCCAAAATCCGCCACCTTTATAATATCCTCTTTTATAATGGTATTTCTTCCCTGCATTTTTGCAACAGCGGCGGCGGTTTGAATAATGTTTACCGTGTTTCTGCCGTTAATGCTGTACTCCGCAACCACCTCCGGCACTTTGCCATCGCAGCCAAAGCCTGCCTTTGCACAGCTCTTTGCGGCAATTGTTTTAACCTCGTCCGTGGTAAGGGGACGGAAGAAAACCTCTCTGCACCTGCTCCTTAAAGCCTCGGGAATATCCGACGGCTGTTTTGTTGTTGCGCCTACAAGCCTAAAATCCGCAGGCAAGCCGTTTTTAAAAACATCGTGTATATATGGCGGAATGTTACTGTCCTCTTCATTATAATAAGCGCTGCTTAAAAACACCTTTCTGTCCTCAAGCACCTTTAGCAGCCTGTTTAGCTGATAAGGGTGAAGCTCTCCTATTTCGTCCAAAAACAATATGCCGCCGTGGGCCCTCGTAACCGCCCCGGGTTTTGGCCTGGGTACGCCTGCCTGACCGTAAGCGCCTGCGCCCTGATAAATGGGGTCATGAACAGAACCCATTAGAGGGTCTGCAATGTTTCTTTCATCAAACTGCAATATGGCAGAGTCCATTTCCACAAAAGGCGCATCTCCTCTGAAAGGTGAATTGGGGGATTTTTTCGCCTCCTCCAAAATAAGCCTGCAAACAGCGGTCTTTCCCACCCCGGGAGGGCCGTAAATAATAACGTGCTGAGGATTTTCACCCATAAGCGCCGCCCTCAGCGCCTCAATGCCCTTTTCCTGCCCTACAATTTCATCTATATGTTTTGGTCTTGCCTTTTCGGAAAGAGGCTCGGTAAGACTGATTCTTCGCAGTCTGTAAAGCTCTTTGTGCTCCTTTTCCGTACCAAGCTTTATTGTTTTTATGCTTGTCCGCTGATTTTTTATTGCTCCCATAAAATAAATAATGGCGACAGCGCAAAATAAAAGCTGCGAAAGAACAAGTATAATACTTAACTGCATATATTTCACTCCCGTAAATGTATTTACGGAAATTATTGCCTGTATTGCAAATTTTATACTTCTTCGGGAGGAATTTTAAACCTTGCCACTATTTCGTCATAACATTCCTCGCACAGCTCAAAGGTCTGTTTAACTCCGTCCTTTGCGGAGCCGTAACCCCATACCTTTTCTACGGAAAGCAGCCGCCCCTCATCTCCGCATACATCAGGTGTAATTTCTTTTCCGCATCTGTTACAAATCACCTTGCTGCAAACCGCTACCTCCTTTAATACCTTTTTATATTTTTTCATTTCAGTTTACCTCCAAAGTCATGCCCCAAATACCTCTCCGACTATAATTATACTATAATATAATAAAAAAAGTAACAGGTAAAAATATGTACCGTACATAAATTATAACTCCAATCACGCTCTTTAACAACAGCTTCTTTACCCGGTTAAATTTTTACAATAAAAAAGCTCTCCGAAGAGAGCCAAAAGGGTTATGAATTACGATTATTATAAAGCCGTCTGGCTTATGAATTTATCGTGAATTGCGTTTGCGGCGTAGTCTGCGTCTTTTTCGTCCACAAGAATGGAAATTTTAATTTCGGAAGTGGAAATCATATTTACGTTTACGCCTGCGTTATAGGTTGCCTCAAAAAACAGCGCGGCAACACCTGCGTTTGTAGCCATACCTGCGCCCACAACGCTAACCTTTGCCACATTTTCCTTATGGTCTACCTTTTCGTAGCCAACCTTGCCTTTTAAGCCGTTTATAACGCTTAAAGCCTCGTTTACGTCTGTTCTGGCAACGGTAAAGCTGATATCCTTCTTTTTATCTCTGCCTATGGACTGCAAAATAATATCCACACTTATATTATGCTTTGCAAGCTCGGCAAAAATTTTATATGCGGTACCCGGCTTATCGTCCAAGCCTATTACAGAAATTCTTGAAACATTTTTATCTACGGCAACACCGCTAACCATCATACTTTCCACGTTAGTAACCTCCTTAACAATAGTGCCCTCATCCTCGGACATACTTGACCTTACAACCAAATTTACGCCATACTTTTTAGCAAGCTCCACAGACCTGTTGTGAAGCACCTGAGCGCCCAGCGAGGCAAACTCAAGCATTTCATCAAATGAAATTTCTTTAAGCTTTCTGGCGTTTTTAATATGCCTTGGGTCGCCTGTATAAACACCGTCCACATCAGTATAAATTTCGCACAAATCCGCATTAAGCTTTGCGGCAAGAGCAACTGCGGAGGTATCCGAGCCGCCTCTTCCCAGAGTAACAACATCACCTATTTTGTTTACCCCCTGAAAGCCCGTAACAATTACTACCTTTTTGCTGTCCAGTTCATTTTTTATTCTGCTGCGCCCGATATCCTTAATTCTCGCATTGGAATAATCACTTGTGGCGGTAATGCGGCACTGGCTTGCGTTTAATGAAATACTGGGAACATTAAGCGCATCAAGAGCCATACTCATAAGCGCCACGGACTGCTGTTCTCCCGTTGCAAGGAGCATATCCATTTCTCTTTTTGACGGATTTTTATTTATTTCGTGAGCCTTTTCTATAAGGTCATCGGTAGTATCGCCCTGAGCGGAAAGCACAACAACAAGCTTGTTGCCCTGGTCACGGCTTTTTTTAATTCTTTTTGCCACATTCATAACTCTTTCCGCATTGGCAACAGAGCTGCCGCCAAACTTCATAACTATTAACATATTAATTCTCCCTCCACTTACATATCGGTGTTTCCTTAATTTATGCGTATTGTGTTAAGTATATTTTCTATCCCGTCTTTATTTAAAAGCATACTGAGCCTCCGGTCGGTTTCCGCCTCGGTTAAAACAGGTGTAATAAAGCCTATCTCGTCCTCCGTACCCTCCGCCTTTACAAATTCCACATTGCCGAAAACACTGCTGACTGCCGCTTTGCCTGCATTTTCATCAAATGTTTCTATTCTTACAAGCTTGCTTATTTCCAGGCTGTCCGTACTGTTTAAAACGGCAGGGGTTTCATTCCAGTTTATGCAAATGTGCCTGTTCTTGTTATTTACAATATTGATAACATCACTGACAACTGCGGAGGCGGTGGCGTCTTTCCCCGCGCCTTTGCCGTAAAACATTATATCTCCAAGCATATTGCCCGTAATGCAAATGCCGTTAAAAACACCGTTTACCATAAAAAGCGGACTTTCTTCTCCCACAATAAATGGCGCAACCATTGCCCAGCTGCCCGAGGAGCCGGTTTTGCCGTAACCCAAAAGCTTTATTGCCTTACCCATGGCTTTTGCATAGCTTATATCCGCCTTTGAAATGTTTGTAATACCCTCTGTTTGTATATCCGTATAGTTTACCTGCTGTTCCAGCACAAGTGACATTAATATGGCAATTTTGCGGCAGGCATCATAACCCTCCACGTCTGCGGCAGGGTTCCTTTCGGCATAGCCAAGCTCCTGCGCACGCTTTAAAACCTCGTCATATTCAGAGTCATCCTTAGCCATTTTTGTAAGCATATAGTTGGTTGTGCCGTTTAATATTCCTTTAATTTCCAAAATTTCGTCTGCGGTTATAGAGGTTATCATTGGTCTTATAATAGGTATGCCGCCCCCAACGCTTGCTTCAAAAAAGAAGTTTACGTTTTTTTCCTCCGCAATTTTAATAAGCTCCGCGCCGTGCGCCGCAACAAGCTCTTTATTGGAGGTGCAAACGTGCTTGCCTTTTAAAAGCGAGCTTTTCACAAAATCGTAAGCAGGATTAAGTCCGCCCATTACCTCAACAACAACGCTTACCTCATCATCATTTAAAATATCGTTAAAATCATGAGTAAGCACCTCTTCAACAGGGTCGTTGGGAAATGTTCTTAAATCCAAAACATATTTTACCGCAACCTCTTCCGCCGCTTTGCTTTGTACCTTGCTGCTGTTTGTTTTTATTATATTAAAAACACCGGAGCCTACGGTACCGTAGCCCAATATAGCCGCTTTCGCCATTTTTGTCACTCCCTTGCTATTATCCTCAGGGTTAAAACACCCTTAATTTCTCTTATCTTATTTATAAGTCCTTCAAAGCTTTGCCCGATTTGGTTTAACTCTGCGCTTATGGTAATGTTTGCTATGCCGTGAATGGGTATTGTTTGATTAATTGTAAGTATGTTTGCGCCGAAATTTGCAATAGTGTTAAGCACATTGGATAAAATGCCCGGTTCATCGTAAAGATCCATTCCTATAACAACGGTCATACCCCGGGAGTCCTCTCCCAAAATAAAAACATTATCTCTGTATTTATAAAAAGCAGACCTGCTTAAGCCAACCCTTTCAACAGCCTGAGAAACGGTTATTCCCTCTGCGCTTATAAGACTTTTTGCCTCAATAACCTTTAAAAATATATCAGGCAATATGCTTTTATCAACAATTAAATACTTAGAATTATCTTCCATAGCTGTACACCCACAAAATACATTTGTTTTTCACTCAAAGAATTTTACCACAACCCTATTTGAATTGCAAGTATTTTTGTAAAATTTTATATAAAAACAATTGTAAAAAAAAACGGAATATGTTATAATTTATTTATGCAATTTTTATTATAAAATGAAAAAGGAAGGAATGAAATTATGAGCTATTTTCCAAATTTTGAAAAGGTAGGCTATGAGGGCAGGGATTCCAAAAATCCTTTTGCTTTTAAATTTTATGACGCTGACCGTGTTGTGGGCGGAAAAACAATGAAGGAGCAGCTTAAATTTGCAATGAGCTGGTGGCACACACTGGGCGCTGTTTTAACAGACCCCTTTGGCGCAGGCACAATAGACCGAAGCTACGGCAAAACCGACCCTATGGATATTGCAAGGGCAAAGGTGGATGCAGGCTTTGAGTTTATGGAAAAGCTTGGCATAGAATATTTTTGCTTCCATGATGTTGACCTTGTTCCCGAAGGAAATTCTCTTGCGGAGTTAAAGGCAAACCTTAAGGAGATTGTTGCTTACATAAAGGAAAAAATGAAAGGCACAAACATAAAGCTCCTTTGGGGTACGGCAAACTGCTTTGGCAACCCTCGTTATATGCACGGCGCGGGAACATCCTGCAATGCGGACGTTTTTGCCTGTGCGGCAACCCAGATTAAAAATGCCATTGATGCCACAATAGAGCTTGGCGGCAAGGGTTATGTATTTTGGGGCGGAAGAGAAGGCTACGAAACACTACTTAACACAAATATGGGTTTAGAGCTTGAAAATATGGCAAATCTTATGAAGATGGCTGTTAAATATGCCCGTTCCAAAGGTTTTGACGGAGATTTTTATGTAGAGCCGAAGCCAAAGGAACCTACAAAGCATCAGTATGATTTTGACTCCGCAACAGTTATAGGCTTTTTAAGAGCGCACGGACTTGATAAGGACTTTAAGCTTAATATAGAAGCTAACCATGCAACGCTTGCGGGGCATACATTTGAACACGAATTAAGAGTAGCGCGCATAAACGGATTTTTCGGCTCTGTAGACGCTAACCAAGGGGACGAGCATCTGGGTTGGGATACAGACCAGTTCCCGACAGACGTTAAAACGGCAACTCTTGCAATGTATGAGGTGCTTAAAGCAGGCGGATTTACAAACGGAGGACTTAACTTTGATGCAAAGGTACGCCGTCCGTCATTCACCTATGACGATATTGCTCTTGCGTACATTTCGGGTATGGATACATTTGCGCTGGGTCTTTTAAAGGCTTACGACCTTATAGAGGACGGACGCATTGACAAATTTGTTGAAGAGCGTTACGCAAGCTACAAAACAGGCATTGGCGCTAAAATTGCAAGCGGCGCAACAACGCTTGAAGAGCTTGAAGAATATGCTCTTGCAAACGGCGAGCCTACAGTTACAAGCGGCAGACAGGAATATCTTGAATCCGTTTTAACACAAATACTTTTTAAATAATTATTTATTAAATAATAAAAAAATAAGCTGTGAGCATTTTCGGTTTGCTCACAGCTTTTTTTAAGTGACCGCTGATTAATCAGCGGTTATTTAACTGTTTTCTATTGCGCCCGTGTAGAGCTGATAGTAAATGCCTTTTTTATTAATAAGGTCTTTGTGGCTGCCCCGTTCTATAATTCTGCCGCCGTCCATAACCATAATTACATTGCTGTTTTTTATGGTGGAAAGCCTGTGGGCAATAACAAATACGGAACGGCCTTTCATAAGAGAGTCCATACCCTCCTGCACAAGCTTTTCCGTTCTTGTATCTATGGAGGAGGTTGCCTCATCAAGTATTAAAGCAGGGGGATTTGCCGCCGCCGCTCTTGCGATTGAAAGAAGCTGCCTCTGACCCTGTGAAAGATTGGAGCCGTTGCCCGTAAGCACTGTGTTGTAGCCGTCCGGCAGCCTTTGTATGAAGTCATGTGCGCCTGCCAGCTTTGCTGCCGCTTTAACCTCGCTGTCCGTAGCATCGGGCTTGCCGTAGCGAATGTTATCCGCAACAGTGCCCGTAAACAGGCTTGTATCCTGCAAAACCATACCCAGCGAATGCCGCAGCTCGCTTTTTTTGATTTTTTTAACGTCTATTCCGTCGTAGGTAATGCTGCCCTTGTCAACATCATAAAATCTGTTTATAAGATTGGTTATAGTGGTTTTGCCTGCTCCCGTTGCGCCTACAAAGGCAACCTTTTCCCCCGGTTTGGCGTATACATCTATGTGGTGAAGTACCGTTTTGCCCTCTTCATAGCCAAAGTCCACATCTTCAAGCCTTATATCTCCCTGTAACAGACGGTAGCTTGCCTTGCCTGTTTTTTCGTCAATGTATTTCCATGCCCACATACCTGTTCTTATGGGACTTTCCACAATACTGCCGCCTCCGCCGAATTTTGCCCTGACAAGGCTTACCTTGCCTTCGTCAACCTCGCTTTCTTCGTCAAGAAGCCTGAAAATTCTTTCAGCGCCTGCAAGAGCCATAACAACAAAGTTTATCTGCTGGCTCATTTGGCTTATGGGCATATTAAAGCTGCGGTTAAGCTGTAAAAATGATGCAAGAGCGCCTATTGTAAAGCCGCCAAAGCCGTTTATTGCAAGCACGCCCCCAAAAACCGATGTGAGAACATAGCTTATATTTCCTATATTACCCATAATAGGCATAAGTATATTTGCATATCTGTTGGCATTTTTTGCCGCGTCAAAAAGCTCGTTGTTCAGCTTGGCAAAATCCTGTATGCTTTCTTCCTCGTGGCAGAAAACCTTAACAACCTTCTGCCCCTCTATAAGCTCCTCAATGTAGCCGTTTACATCACCCAGCTTTTGCTGCTGAAGTATAAAATATTTGCTGCTTAAACCGCCTATCTTTTTTGTTGTAAAAATCATTACCGCCGCCATACAAAATGTAAGCAGTGTTAAAGGCACGCTTAAAATAAACATACAAAATATAACGCTTACAAGTGTAATTGAGCCGTTAATCATTTGAGGAATACTTTGGCTTATCATTTGCCTTAGCGTATCTATATCGTTTGTATAAAGGCTCATAATATCCCCGTGGGCGTTTGTATCAAAATATTTTATGGGCAGGGTTTCCATGTGTTTAAACATTTCCTTTCTCAGGTGCATAAGAGTGCCCTGAGTTACACCTACCATAAGTCTGTTATATATCCATGCGGCTGCCACTCCAACCGCATAAATTGACGCCATTTTACCTATAGCGCCCAAAAGCGGCCCAAAGCTGCCGCCGTTTGTTACCATAGGCACAATGTAATCGTCTATAAGGCTTTTCATAAACATTGTTCCTCTTACGTTTACAACGGCGCTTATTATTATAAATATTAATACAAGCAAACACCTTTCCTTATATAAGCCGAGAACATATTTTATAAGCCTGAAAAACGCCGCTTTTCCGTTTTCCGCACCTTTTCCGTATTTTTTTCTCACAGCTCTTCATCTCCCTTCACTTGGGAATTATAAACCTCTCTGTAAATAATATTGCTTTCCAAAAGCTCCTCGTGAGTTCCCATTCCGTTTATTTCTCCGTTATCCAAAACAATAATTCTGTCCGCATCTTGAATGGAGCTTATTCTTTGGGCAATTATAATTTTTGTTGTGTTGGGCAGCTCTTCTCTAAAGGCTTTCCTTATAATTGCCTCGGTTTTGGTATCTACCGCAGATGTGGAGTCGTCCAAAATTAAAATTTTAGGCTTCATAAGCAATGCTCTTGCAATGCACAGCCTTTGCTTTTGCCCGCCGGAAACATTGCTGCCGCCCTGTTCAATGCGGGTATTGTAGCCGTCGGGCATTTTGTTTATAAACTCCTCCGCCTGAGCATAGCGGCAGGCATTAACCATTTCTTCATCAGTGGCATTTTTGCATCCCCAGCGGAGATTATCCTTAATACTGCCCGAAAAAAGCACGTTTTTCTGCAAAACCATTGCCACCTGAGAACGGAGAGAATCAAGCTCATAGCGTTTTACGTTTATGCCGCCTACAAGCACCTCTCCCTCAGATGCATCGTAAAGCCTTGGTATAAGCTGAACCACTGTGGATTTTGAAGAACCCGTACCGCCTATAATGCCTATGGTTTCGCCGCTGTTTATTTTAAAGCTTATATTGCTAAGCGCATTGTTTCTTCCCTTTTTATATGCAAAGCTTACGTTTTTAAACTCTACCGAGCCGTCCTTAACATTCTTAATGCTTTCCACAGGCGGAGCAAGGTCTGTTTTTTCGTTTATAACCTCAGCAATTCTATTGCCTGATGCTCTGGACATAACTATCATTACAAATGACATTGAAATTATCATAAGGCTCATTAAAATATTCATTGTGTAGGTAAAAAGGCTCATAAGCTGACCTGTTGTAAGTGTGCCGCCCACGATCATTTTTGCGCCTATAAAGGATATAAGCAGTATACAGCCGTAAATGGCAAACTGCATAATGGGCATATTGCTTACAATAAGATTTTCAGCTCTTAAAAACATATTGTAAACATTGTCCGCCGCAATATTAAATTTTCTTACCTCTTGCTCCTCTCTTACAAACGCCTTAACCGTTCTTATTCCGCTAATATTTTCCTGCACGCTGGCGTTAAGGTCATCGTAACGCTTAAAAACCTCTGTAAAAATTGAATAGGCTCTTGTCATTATAAAATATAGCGCAAGACTTAAAAATATAATTGCGCCAACATAAACAAGAGCAATTTTGGGGCGGATAAGGCAGGTCATTGTAAAAGCGCACACAAGCATTAAAGGAGAGCGAACGCACATTCTTATAATCATTTGGTAAGCGTTTTGTACGTTTGTAACGTCCGTTGTAAGCCTTGTAATAAGCCCCGAGGTGGAGTATTTATCCAAATTTGAGAAGGAATATCTTTGTATGTTTTTAAACATGGCAAGACGCAGGTTTTTAGCAAAACCCATGGAGGCTATCGCCGCATAATGCCCTGCCATGGCGCCTCCCGTAAGGCTTAAAGCCGCCGCCGCCAGCATTATAACACCAATTTTTATTATATTTCCCATGTTCCCTTGGTTAATACCGCTGTCCACAATTTTGGACATTAAAAAAGGAATGAGAATTTCCATAAATACCTCTAAGGAAACAAACAAGGGCGCTAAAACAGACTCTTTTTTATATTCCTTAATTTCCGCAAAAAGTGTTTTAAGCATAAATCTTCCTCCCGTTTACTAAGTACTTGATTTTTATACCATAAAAAAAGAGTTAAATATAAACTTTCTTTCCGTCTGCCAAGTTATTGATTTTTATACCATAAAAAATGGGTTGAACATAAATTTTTTTCCCGTTTATTATGTATTTGATTATTATAGCATAAAAAATGAAAAAAGTCATTAAAAAATATTAAGAAAAATTAAAAAATTCAAGCTGTGAAATTCAAGGATATTCATCTTAAGCTGATACTGTTTACAAATTTATTTTTAATCGGTATTTTACTAAATGTAAGCCGGTGAAACAGCCTGCTTTAAAACAATGAATTGGCAAATTCTTCCAAAAATTACTATTAAAGTATACTTTTTTAACCGCCTTTGCAATATATTCTGAAAAGTGAGCGTATTTATGAAAGAACAATGCTTAAAGGAATTTATTATTGGTGTGTTAGGATTTTTTAATTTATATTTTTGTTTAACCAAACAAGGAAGCCGTCTGCTACAACTACGCAAACGGCTTAATAATTGTCTAAATCTATATTTGTTTTTTCTTTATTAATTTCAATATATTTTGAAACTGTCCTGCCTCTTCCTCTGAATGTCAGCTCATGAGTTCCGTATTCCAAAAATATAGGGTTATCCGTATCGGTTTTAATTCCGTCAACATAAAGCGCTGCATCTGTAGCGGTGGTATCAAACACAACAGAGCCTTTCATAACCTGCATAAGAGAAAGATTCATTTCCTCAACAACCCCGCGTTTTATAATAACCTGTTTTTCGTAGTCCTTACATTCGGGACTTTTTATAATAATTGTATGAACGCCCTCCGTAAGATACAGTTTGCCGTTATACGGCACCTTTTCAAAATCCTCTCCGTCCACGGAATACTGCGGGTCGGATAAGCTTTCATGTTCTTTAAGCTCCAGTGTTCCGTGAGCTTTTTCCATAATAACAACCCATGCCGTGCTTCTTCCGTCAATAACGCTTCCCCTAACGGTCATAAGGTCAAATTTTGTAATTGCCGATGGACTTAACTTTCCATTTTTATATAAAAACATTGTATTATCATTAATAACATATGTTTTGTCTTCCAATTTAATATTTTTGCTGTGTCCTTTAAGGCTGATTTCAGCCCCCAAGGAGGTGGTCTCCTCGGGCGCTTTGGTCAGCTTAAAAGATGTCAGCTTTTTTTCTTCGTTATAAACAAATATAACGCTGTCGCCAAGATCTATCTTACTTACGGAAATACTGTTTCCGTCCTCATCTAAAAAACGTGTATCATTGTTGAAGCTAAGCTGTACGCTTTCTTCTCTTTCAACATCATAAATATCTATTGTATTGGAGGCTAAGCTTATAAGATGAACAACTCCCGTTCTCTCTGTATTGTAAAGCTCCTCGTCGCTTTTCTTGAAAAGATTTTTTGTATCTACATATCCTGAGTCCGATGTAGCCTCGGCCTCTTCCTCCGCTACAGGCTCTCCCTTAATGTAGCTTATAATATCGTTTACGGAATGATTGCTCATATAGCTTATAAATACCGTAAAAGAAACTACAAAAATAACAACGCAAATAAGCACCAAAAATATGGGGAACAGACAGCCTCTTGAGGAGTCCACCTCATAACCCTTGCTGTCATTTTCGGTATTGTTGAGATTATTCAGTTTTTCGTCCTTAACAGGCTTATTACCGTTCATAATCTTTTTTCCTCGTTTGCGTATTTGACTTTCGGGCGCCTGCCGCCTTTTTCTCACGCCCGTTTTATTATCTGCCCTGTTATGTATACTCTCCCTGTCCGCCGTCCTTCGCTTTTTAACTCTTTGCGGCTCTGTTTTTTCGGCGTGGCTGCCTGCCAAATCGTGATTGCTTCGCCGTTTAAGCCTTGGCGCTCTCTCATCTTCGGCAATTTGCCTTTTCGGAAACTTCCTTTCGGCATTAACAGGTTCTCTTTGCCTTTGAATTGTTAAATTTTCACTTTCAGCGCCGCCGCTTGCATTAACCGCATTTTTTTCCATATTCTGCGGCAAAGGCTCTTCAACGGCTTTTTCGGCGGCGTTTTCATCGGGCGGCTCCGACCTTTCCGCCTTTCTGCCGCCTTGCTCTTCAAGACTTATCATATTTTTTAAAGGATTTTTCCTTGCTACAAAATATTCCTGCTCTTCAATGGCGCTGCCGTCATATAATTTTTCTTTAGGCTTTGGCTTGGTCTTTCGTTTAATAGGGTTGCCGTTTTCATCAAGCCGTACTTTCCGTTTTACGGGATTGCCGTTTTCGTCAAGCCGTACTCGCCGCTTTACGGGGTTGCCGTTTTCATCAAGCCGTACTTTCCGTTTTACGGGATTGCCGTTTTCATCAA
>CAYMAA010000012.1:12433-25800 GCA_964388305.1 uncultured Lachnospiraceae bacterium
TCAAGCCGTACCTTACTATAAAAATCACTCTCGTCTGTTCCGTTGGGAACCGTTCGTTTTCGTTTTATGGGTCTGCCTTTTTCATTTGCAGAAAAATTTTTCATTTCATCTGCGCTACGGGCATTTTTATGGTCAGCCATAATACACCTCAAAATAAAATATTCTAAAAAAACATGATTACACTTTCCTTACTATATTTTATCACGCAAATGAAATTTTCTCAACCCCTTTATTTAAAAAATTCTAAAAAAGCCGTGGATTTTACTTTGCTCCGCAAAATCCGCCCGAGGCGTTCGGATTTCTTTCCGATACTGTTAACATATTTATTTTTAGTTAAATTATAATAAGTGTTTGTATTTTTCTAACCTAATGATTTAACTATTTCAATTATATTTAACAGATTTTTTCTATCCCTTTCATTTAGTACTCCGTATATAATTTCAAGCATACCCATTCTCTCTCTTTCTCCAAGTCCATCGCCTTTGTTAAGCTCCGAATATAGTTTAAAAATGTCCCCGGGTTCTCTTCTGCTGTTTTTTAAAAAATCATATACGGCTTTTCTTTTGTCACCGTCCATTTTTTTAAACACATCGCTTTCAATAACCCTCTTTTCCGCATCGGTCATAAACTGTCGCTCCTTTCCGCAATTTCCTTAATTTCCAAAAGCTTTACAAGCATTTCTCCTGTTGCTCTGCTCTCCGTGGGCAGGTTTGGCACAACAGCCTCAAGCATTGCCAAATTTCCTCTTTCACGCCCCTCATCCATAACCTCTACATTTTTGTATTCTCTTAAAAATTTGTCAATTTCAATAAGCTTTACCATAACACCCAGCTCCCGTCTGTAGCGTCTGTCTATGTAAGGTATGGCGGCTTTAATTGTTTTAATTGCAGGCACCTCAAACTGAGCGTCAAACTCTGTAACCCTCCCCGTTCTTTGACTTTTTTTAACCTCGTTTTTGCTGCTGTTTAGCATATTCATCATTTTAGCCAAACCTGCAAGCTTTTCCAAGCTTAAATCACCGCTTTCCATTCCTGTTCCTCCCTTTTTTACTAATTTATATGAAAAAAACACAAAAAAAAGAACGGTCATTTAATAACCGTTCATTAAGGAAGGACTGATTAATCAGCGGTTCCTTTATAATGTACTTAAATAATTTCAGCCAATGCTTTGCCTGCTTCATAACAGGCGTTGTACATATATTTTTTGTTAAACCTGATAACAGGCAGTCTGTCGCAAACCTCCATACCAACGTTTTTGCAATATCTATCCATTTGCACAAGGCAGTCCGCAGCTCCGTTTCCGCTGCCGCCTGCGCAGGCAATAACAATACATTTTTTGCCGCCAAGCCTGCCGCTTTTGCCCTCACAGCGCCTAACCCTGTCCAAAAATGCTTTCATAGGCTCGCTCATTTCACCGTAATAAACGGGAGTAACAAGCACAACCCCGTCACTTTCAATAAGCCTTTCTCTAAGCATATTCAAATCATCGTTTTGAATACACTTATGCCCCTGTTGATTGCAAATGCCGTAGCCCGTTCCGCAAACAAGGCATCTGTTTATCTTCAAGCTGTTCAGCTTAATTACCTCGGTCTTTTTTCCAACTTCGGCAATTCCCTCAGCAGCCTTTTTTGCCGCTGTGCAGGTAATGCCCTCATCATTTGGTGACGCCCATATAACCAAAACGCTCATATATCATTCTCCCTCAAAGCTAACTACGGAGGCTACATCATAGCCTGCCAAAACATCTCTCCCTCCCAAATCGGGCAGTTCAATGGCAAAACGCAGCGCTACAACCCTTGCTCCAACCTCTTCAACCATTTCACAAATTGCCTTTGCGGTACCGCCCGTTGCAAGCAAATCGTCCACAATAACAACCCTGTCCCCGGGGTTAATGGCGTCTTTATGTATTTCAAGCACCTCAACGCCATATTCCAACGTGTATTCTTTCCTTAAAACCTCAGCAGGCAGCTTACCCTCTTTTCTTACAGGCACAAACCCCTTTTTAAAATTATATGCAAGAGGCATACCAAATATAAACCCTCGTGATTCCGGCCCCAAAATAAGGTCAAAGCCCTTATCCACAAGGCTGTCCGCCATTTCATCAATGGTAGCGCTCATGGCTATGGGGTTTTTAAGTAAAGTAGTAATATCTCTGAAAATAACTCCCTTTACGGGGAAGTCCGGTATTGACCTGATGTTGTCTAAAATAATTCCCATTTTAATTTCACTCTCTTTCGGTTGTTTTTCTAAAATCAACAATTTTAAGCTGAACACTGTTTATGCCTTTGTAGCTGTTTTTTTCGATATTGAAAACAATGTCCGCAAAAAACTGTATTATCCTGCCGTTAAAATACAACTCTTCCCATTCCTTAATACCATACTCGTTAATTATAAATTCCTTAAACTTATCAAACAGACCAAAACCTACTCCGCGCATTTCCCTTTCGCCGTCAAAAAAGACAAATTGCAAAAAGTTCCTGTTTTTCCCCACAAACCGAATATTTTTAACAAAAACACCCTTTGCAGCAAAAACAGCGGCAGAGTTACCCGTTCCAAAAGGCTTTAATTTTGCTGTTTCCTCGCATACCTCCAATCCTATTTGAGAAAAGCTGACACAGCAGTCTATATACAGTCTGCTTTCCGCCTCCTCCTTTGTTAAACAAAACTCGTTATTGACACATTCTATAAAGCTATCTAAATTTTCCGCTTTAAGGGTAACACCCACAGCCATTTTATGACCGCCAAACCTGTATAAAAGCTCTCTGTGCCTGTCTATTGCATCAAACATATCAAAGCCTTCAACAGACCTGCCCGAGCCTTTTATAAAGCCGCCGCTTCCCTTTGTAAGAATAATGGCAGGCTTTTCAAACCTTTCCTTAATTCTCCCTGCCGCCAAACCCGCAAGGCTTTCGTGGAGTTCTTCATCATATTCTATAATAACATTTGGCAAAGCCTTGCCCGTAAGCCTTTTAACTATGTTTTCATAAGCCTTTTCGGTAAGGCTCTTTCTTAAATCATTAAGCTGCGCCAGCTCTTCTGCCAGCTTGATTATTTCGTTTCCGTCATTGCTTAAAAATAAGGGAACAAACCTTTCCGCCCTGTCCATTCTCCCTGCGGAGTTTATAAAAGGCCCTATAGTGTAGCCTACTGTGTTTTCATCAAAAACCCTGCCTATAATGCCTGTTTTTAAAAAAATCTCTCTAAGTCCCGCATTTGTGTTTTTTCGGGAGTTTAAAAGCCTTAACCCAATATGAGCAAATACCCTGTTTTCTCCCACAAGCGGCACCATATCGCAAATTGCGGCAATAGCCGCAAATATAAACAGCTCCGCCTCTTTTTCTGTTTTTCTTCCCAGAAATTTGTATAAACCGCTTATAAATCTGTAACAAAGGCCTCCTGCGCAATACTCCCTGAAGGCGTATTCAATACAGTCCGCTTTCATATCTATAAGAGCGTCTGCCGCAGGTAAAATCTGCCGCCCGTCGCTTATGTGGGGAGAGTGATGGTCAAGTATAATAAGCTTCATTCCAAGCTCTTTTATGTAGCCGCATTCTTCTATGGCGGAAATGCCGTTGTCGCAGCAAATAATAATGTCCGTACCCTTATCCTTAATGGCTTTAACGGCTTTCATATTAAGTCCGTAACCCTCGCTTAATCTGTCGGGAATGTAATAATCCGCATTAAGCCCCAGCCCCAAAAGACCTTTTACGAGAATAACCGTACTCATAACACCGTCACAGTCATAGTCACCATAAACGGTAATACGCTCCTTTTTTTCAACAGCGTTTTTTATGAGCTTAAAAGCCTCCTGCATTTGAGGCAGGCTGTCAATATCTCCAAAATCCTCTAAAGACGGGTTTAAAAATTTTTCCGCCGCCCTGCGTGAGTTAATGCCCCTGTTTAAAAGTATTTGGGCGCAAATTCGGCTTATGCCTAAATCCACACTCATTTTTTCCGCCGCGCTTTTTCTGCCTTTCAATATCCACTTCATTAAACAGCCTCTTTTTTGCAGTCTATAATAGCAAAATAAATGTAAACACAAGCAATCAGTCCAAATAAAATTTTAGGCGGCATAAAGCCAAAATACATAAGTACAATAAATAATATTACGGGAAATGTAAGACAGTAAGCCGCCGCCTTAAAAGAGTCAGCGGCTTTAAAACCGCCGTTAAATATGTTGGACATAAGCTTTGCAACCAACGCAAACATAACATACAGTATAAGCATATAAAAAATATAAGAAATTATAAGGCTTATAATAATGGAAAAGTTTATAAGCCTGTATATGGCAGTATCCGCAAGAGTTCCCGTAAAGCTATTAAAATCCGTTGTTCTTGTCATTCCGCCGTATTTAATGCACATATCGTTTTTACTTATATAAAAACCCATGGCTTCTTCGTCTAAATCCATATCCGCATAGCTTTCGCTTTTCGGGTCAATGCTTACAATAATTCCGCCAAAATCCTCATAAAACTGTTCTTCCGCCGAAAAACAGCCATCTTCAAGCTTAAACTCAGGCAAAGCGCTTTCAGCCGCAACAGCAGCCTTATAAACCGCAGCAGCAGGATAACCTCCTCCAACAACACCTATAATAAGAGCGAATAAAACATAATATGCTATAGCCGCCCAAACACTTCTTTTTTTAATAAGATTTTTATAATTGTCAAATCTGTAAATGCAACTGAAAAATGTACTAATCAACTTCATATAATACCTCAAAAAAACATAAAGTAAATAAAAGCAAACATACCCGCTCCGACAACAAGCATACCCGCCATTTGAAAAAATAAATCGGATAAATTTTCATTTTCATATTTGGAGGGGTCGTTTCTGTCATATCTTATTCTTATTGTACTGCCTATTTTGTATTTGGCAGGGGAACTCATTCTTTTGTAAGCGCTTCTGTAAAGCACGTTGTTTACCCTGTATTCCAAAACAGGGGAATAATAAACGGCGCTGTTAGAGCCTGCTTCAATAATCTCTTCCTTGTTTGCCGCAACCTCGGCGTTTGTTCTTCCTCCATAAGCCAAAATTTTTTTAAATTCCATAAGCTTTTTAAAAAACATAACCCAGCCGAAAACACCAATCAAACCCAATATAATGCCAACAGCATAATTAACGTAAACCATATTGCCTCCCGATAATTTTTCAAAAAAATAAGCTTCATTCAACAGCATTATAACACAATCCCCCATTTATTGCAATAAGTCCGTAAAAGTTTTGTACATAAATTCTGAAAATAAATTCAACTGCGGAATTTACTTTTTTATTTTTCATTATTCTTTAGGTGTTGCTTTTTGGTGAATTTGTGGTAGAATTAAAAAGAGCGGATGATTTGCGGAGGGGTTAAAATGGGCGCAAGAGAAGAGAAGATTGAAAAAATAGGCAAAATGATAATTGAAAATGCCGCAGGCGCGCTTTTTACAAGTATGAGATATTTAGACCTTGCCATATTTGCCCTTACCCCCTTTGCGGATAAAAGCATTAATATAATGGGAACAGACGGAGAAAGGCTGTTTTACTCCCCCGAGGGACTTATTGAGGAATTTAAGAAAGACGGAAAGGAAATAAACAGGGTGTTTTTGCACAGCATATTCCACTGTCTTTACAGGCATCTTTTTAACAGTAAAAAATACATTGGCGACGACGCCTTTTTTTGGGATATTGCCTGCGACATTACCGTTGAAAGACTTATAGACGACTTAGACGTTTCCGCAATAAACCCAATAGTTTCCCGCTACAGAACATATATATACAAAAGAGTAAGCTTGGAGATGGACACCGTTACGGCAGAGGGCGTTTTTAAAGCATTAAAAAAATGGGACGATTTTTCCGAAAGTGATTATAAAATAATGTACAAGGTTTTTTGTATGGACGACCACGGCTATTGGGCAAGAAACAACGGCAGTGATAAAACCCCTCCCCCTACTGCGGAAAGCGGCGGACAAAACAATAACCCGCCAAATAATGATTTAAAGGGAATTGCAAACGGGGATAAATCCGAGAAAAAATGGGAGGATTTAAGCGAAAGAACAGCCTCGGAAATGGAGCATTTTAAAAAAGATACAGGCGATGGAGAGGACGGCGTTCTTAAAAGCCTTAAAGCCGTAAACAGGCATCGGTACGACTACGGCGAGTTTTTAAAACGCTTTGCTGTTTACGGAGAAGAGGCGCTGCCCGATGAAAACAGCTTTGACTATGCCT
The DNA here is from genome assembly GCA_964388305.1 of uncultured Lachnospiraceae bacterium. Classification (GTDB taxonomy): domain Bacteria; phylum Bacillota; class Clostridia; order Lachnospirales; family CAG-274; genus JAJQCI01. The sequence continues at coordinate 18,637 of CAYMAA010000012.1, forward strand.
TTTACACCTACGGTATGGAGCTTTACGGAAATATGCCAATTATAGAGCCTTTGGAATACAGAGAGGTTAAAAAAATTGCCGATTTTGCAATTGTGCTGGATACCTCAGCCTCCTGCTCGGGAGAGGCAATTCAAGGCTTTTTAAACGAAACCTTCAGTCTTTTAAAGCTGAGGGAAAACTTTTTCAAAAGCATAAATATCCATATAATTCAGTGCGACAGCAAAATAAGACGGGACACGGTTGTTAAAAACAGCAACGATATAAACAAATATATAGAAGAGCTGAATGTGGAGGGCTTTGGCGGAACGGACTTTCGCCCTGCCTTTGAATATGTTGATGAGCTAAAGGCGCAGGGCAGCTTAAAAAACCTAAAGGGTCTGATTTATTTTACGGACGGAGAGGGGACTTTTCCGGAAAAACCCCCAAAATATGACGTAGCCTTTGTGTTTTTAAAGGAATACTATTATGACGCGCAGGCGCCAAGCTGGGCGGTAAAGCTTGTTTTGGAGCCTGAACAGGTTATTAAGCATAAAGAGGTAATATGAGGTAATATAATGAACATAAAGGAAGCTAAAAATGAAATTATAAACACAATTAAAGCATATTTAAAAAAGGACGGGTTAGGCAGATATATTATACCCGTTAAAGCACAGCGTCCCATTCTTATGATAGGCGCTCCCGGTATTGGCAAAACAGCGCTTATGGAGCAAATAGCAATAGAAATGGGTTTAAACCTTGTCAGCTACTCCATTACCCACCACACAAGGCAGTCGGCTTTGGGTCTGCCCTATATTGTGGAAAAGGACGGCTACAGCGTTACAAATTATACAATGAGCGAAATTATTGCCGAGGTTTATGACAGAATAGAAAAAACTGGCATACAGGAGGGCATTTTGTTTTTAGACGAAATAAACTGCGTTTCCGAAACACTTGCCCCTGCCATTTTAAGGTTTTTGCAGTATAAGCATTTTGGAACTCACAAGCTGCCCGACGGTTTTGTGGTTGTTGCCGCGGGAAATCCACCCGAATATAACAAATCCGTCAGAGAGTTTGATATTGTAACATTGGACAGAATGAAAAAGCTTACAATAGAGCCGAGCCTTGAAGCATGGCTTGGCTATGCCTTGAAAACGGGTGTTTCGGGCAGCATTATTTCCTATCTTAATATTAAAAAGGAAAATTTTTATAAGGTCGAAACTACAGTAGACGGTGTGGAAATTGCCACGGCAAGAGGCTGGGAGGATTTAAGCTGCATTATAAATGTTTATGAAAAAGAGGGCGTTCCCCTTACCTTCAACGAGGTTAAAGCATATATTCAAAACACGGAAATCGCAAAGGATTTTACAATTTATTATGAGCTTTACAAAAAATATGAAAACGATTACAAAATAGGTGAAGTTCTTAAAGGAAATGTGGACGCCGGCAGCGCAAGGCGGCTTGGCTACGGCACATTTGACGAAAAGCTCAGCATTATAGGTCTGCTTAACTCGGGACTTGGCGGATATTTTAAAAGCTGGAGCAGCCATGAAAATTTTGTGGAGAGCTTGTATAATATTTTGGACAGAGCCAAGGCGGAGCTTTCCGCAAGCAGCTTTAAAACCGTTATGGACAAGCTGTATGAAAATCAACAGTCAGACTTTAAACGCAAAAAACAGGCAGGTCTTTTAACACGAGAGAATGAAGCCTGCCAAATCTTAATAGGAAACAGCCTAAAGGACTACTGCGGCTTTGACGGCTTTGATGAGGTTAAAACAGCCTTTGCCAAAGAAACCGAATTGCTGGATAAGCTTGCCCTTGATACGGAAACAGCCTTAAACAGCGCCTTTGAATTTATAGAAATAGCCTTTGGAAGGGGTCAGGAAATGGTGCTTTTTATTACGGGCATTAATATGGATAGCTGCGCTGACAAATTTTTGCGTGAAAACGAAAACAAAAAATACATTGAATATAATAAAGAGCTTTTGTTTGAAGAAAAGGAAAAAAGCATCGGCAGGGAAATTGAGGAGCTGAGGTATACATTTTGATGATATATGCAGGCAGTGAAATTGAATATAAAACAGTGGGAAGAACAGCGGAAATAAGTAAAGTAAGCGCCGTTGGCTCACAGGTTGTTCTGCCCGATGAAATTGACGGATTAAGCGTAAGCTCCATAGGCAGATACGCTTTAAGCGGTTTAAGAAATGTTAAAAAAGTGGTTTTGCCAAAAAATATTACTAAAATAGAGTCCCTGGCATTTTATAACGACAGAGGCCTTGAAGAGCTTGACCTGCCCCGAAATGTTTACCGCATTGGCGGAGATGCTTTTAAAAACTGCGACGGCATAAAACGTGTTACTTTAAAAAGCGAAAGGCTTTTAAGATATGTTTTGGACGAGCTTTTGCAGGAGGTGGAGGTTGTTTTTAAAAATGAAGAAAACAAAACCCTTTGGGTAATGATTTTCCCCGTAAATGCGGAAAGCTTTTCCGAGGATGTTCCGGGCAGAGCCTTTCACAGAACATTTACAGGGCCGGGTTATGCCTACCGAAAGGAAACCGCAGGCAGTGAAGTTCGTTTTAAAAATTATGATATGCTCTTCAAAAGGTCTGTAGAGGAGGAAACGGAGGATACGCTTTGCAGACTTGCCATATACAGGCTTTTATACCCGTTTAAGCTTGAAGAGGAATTTAAAGAGGAATATAGAGAGTATTTAAAAGAAAATGCCCTTGCCGCATTTAAAGCCTTTTTGAAGGCGGGGATTTTTAAGGGCATATATTATATGGTTGATAATAAGCTTTTAGATGAAAAGGCGGCGGAGGCCTGCGGAGAATATGCAAGGCTTAAAAAGAATGGGGAAATGCTTGGTCTGCTTATGGACTACAAGCTGAAAAATTTCAGTATTAAAAAGAAAAAATTTGTACTTTAGGAGGGAATTATAAATGAAAAGATTTTTATGCGCGGCTTTAGCCTGTGCGTTACTTGCAGGCTGCGGCGGCAAAACGGACAATGAAACAGAGCCGTCCACGGAAAACACGACAGTTACGGAAGCTTACGAAACGGAAAGTACGGAAACCACGGAAGAAAGCGCCGCAGCCGAAAATACACAGGAACAAAACGAGCCTGCGGCAAAAAGCAGCAATAACCCCGTGGAGCAAACTATTTGCGATAAAATATATGATAAATGTATTGACAGCGGTAATATTACAGGCCTTGTTAAGCACAATGAGGACTATATTTATAACTACTTTGGCATTGATACAAACACATTGGAGGGTTTTGCCATGGGAGAGGCGGAGGACGCCACTTCTGCGGATATGCTTATTATAATTAAAGCGGCAACGGACGACCAAACAGACGAGTTGTACACGCTTATAAACGATTATAAGGAAAGCAAGCTTAAAGAGCTTGAAAATTATAACCCTGCCCAGTACCAAAAGGTTGAAAACGCTTTGGTTTATATGCGTAACAACTATGTATATTTTGTTGTAAGCGATAATGACAGAGCCGTGCTGGATATAATTGAGGGTATGATTTAATGATATTTTCAAGTATAGAATTTCTGTTTTTCTTTTTGCCTCTGTTTTTTATAATATACTTTTCAGTACCCTTTAAGGCAAAAAATATAATTCTGCTTGTGTTCAGTCTGTTGTTTTACGCATGGGGAGAGCCTGTTTATATTCTGCTGCTTATTTTCTCCTCCGTGGTGGATTATACCAACGGACGGCTTATAGACAGGTTTTGGAACAGACAAGGCATTAAAAAATTCTTTATGCTGACCTCGGTTGTTATTAATCTGGCATTGCTTATTGTTTTTAAATACACAAGCTTTATTATAGAAAGCATAAACTGTGTTTTTAACCTTGCCATAACCGACCCAAGCCTTAAACTGCCTATAGGAATAAGTTTTTTTACATTTCAAACAATGAGCTACTCCATAGACGTTTACAGAGGTGATATTAAGGCGGAACGCAGCTTTTTAACATTTATGACTTATGTTTGTATGTTTCCTCAGCTTATAGCCGGGCCTGTTATACGTTACAGCAGCGTGGGAAAACAGCTCCATAAAAGAAGCCACACATTAGACGGCTTTTGCATTGGAGGAAAAAGGTTTTTAACAGGTTTGTTTAAAAAGACGCTTATTGCGGATAACTTAGGCTTGCTGTGGAGCATAATTAAAAGCGGCAGTTACGGTGAAATTTCATTAATGACTGCATGGCTTGGCATAATTGCGTTTACACTGCAAATTTATTATGATTTCAGCGGCTATGCCGATATGGCTATAGGTATGGGCAAAATGATGGGTTTTGATTATTGCGAAAACTTTAACTATCCGCTGTTTTCAAAATCTGTTACGGATTTTTGGCGCAGGTGGCATATTTCCCTTTCCACATGGTTTAGAGATTATGTTTACATCCCCTTGGGCGGCAACCGCTGCGGTGCCGCAAGGCACATTTTCAATATATGCCTTGTGTGGGGACTGACTGGCTTGTGGCACGGAGCAAGCCTGAACTTTTTGCTTTGGGGACTGTATTATGCCGTTTTGCTGGTATGCGAAAAATATTTTTGGGGAAAGGCTCTTGAAAGACTGCCAAATTTTATAGGGCATATTTATGCCGTTTTTATTATTGTTGTTGGCTTTTGTATATTTGATTTGGACTCCCTATCAAGCATATCGGACTATTTTAAGGCTATGTTTTTTGCGGGAAATAACCCCTTTGCCGACAGACAATTTTTATATTATTTATACAATTATCGTGTTGTTTTGGCGGTTGCTTTTATATTTGCCATGCCTGTTTATAAGCAGTGGGAGTGCATAAGACAAAACAAGCCTTTGTTAATTTTTTTTGAAAGCGCCGTTACATTTGTTTTGTTTTTTGCCGCTGTGGGTTATATGGCGGCAGGAGCTTACAGTCCGTTTTTGTATTTTAGGTTTTAGAGGTGTTATATGAAAAAGGATATTTTAATTTATCCCATAATTATAATATTGTTTTCGGCTCTTTTTTTTGTTTTGCCAAAGGAGGACTTTTCACAAAACGAAAACAGATATTTGGAAAAGCTGCCTGTTCTCACATTAAACGAGGTTAAAAGCGGAAGATACGCAAAGGCTTTGGGAGAATATTTATGCGGCCGTTTCCCCGCAAAAACAAGTCTTACAGGCTTTAAAAACTGCTTCGAAAAATATGCCTTGGGCAAAACCGAAGTAAACGGAATATATTTTGCCAAAGACGGATATTATATAGAAAAATATGAAAAACCCCAAAATACCGAAGAAATTATTGACAGAATAAACAGCTTTTGCGCTGAAACCGATACCGCAAATGTTTATACACTTCTTGTGCCAACAGCCGTTTCCGTTTATAAGGATAAGCTCCCCTTTGTATATGAAGAGGCTGAGCAAAACGATACAATAAACCGGATTTACTCAAGCCTTAATTGTAAAACTGTGGACATAAGGGAAATTTTAAACCAAAATAAGGATAAACAGCTTTATTACAGGCTTGACCACCACTGGACAACGGAGGGCGCTTATTTAGCCTACACAAAAATTGCGGAAAAAATGGGTTTTGACCCTTTAAGCAAAAATTATTTTAATATAGAAACAGTTACAAATGATTTTAAAGGCACAATATACTCCAAAGCGCTTATGCCTGCCCAAGGCGACGCCATTGATGTGTATAAAAGCAATACAAGCTTCACGGTGGAATATAAGGATAGCGGCGAAGTAACCAACAGCCTTTATAATTTTGATTATTTGAATAAAAAGGATAAATACTCCCTGTTTTTAAATAATATTCACCCGTTAATTGAAATTACAAATAACGATATTGAAAACAATAACAGCCTTATGATTGTTAAGGACAGCTACGCCAACTGCGCTGCGCCTTTTTTGGCGGAGCATTTTAAAAAGATATATGTTTTTGATACAAGGTACTATAAGGAAAGCATAAGCAAATTTGCAAATGAAAAAAGCATAAACGAAATTTTGTTTTTGTATAATGTAAATACAATAGACACTGATTTGGGAATAAAGGGAATATACTGAGAGAAAGGAAAGACGATGAAAAAAACAATTTTTATCTGCCTTATAATGTGTATATTTTTAACGGTAAATGCCCTTGGAAAATTTGGGGATATTTACAAAAACTACAGCATAATAAAGCAGATTGTTAAAACATCCGCAGTTTTGCCTCAAGATGAAGTAAAGCCGGCAATAAAACCCAATAATAACTATGTTGCCGGCACAAGGTTTGCAAAGCCAATACCCGATATTGACATAAACGATACCTCAACGGACGTGTTTTTTGAAAACTCCGCTTTTTTCGGAGATTCTCTTATGGAGGGCTTTGGGAGATACTGCGAGGCAAAGGGGAACGGCTTTTTGGGAAGTCCCCTGTTTTTTGCCGTAAAAAGCTTTTCTCTCAATCAGGCAATAAAACCTTTATCCGAAAGCGTTATACATTTGGTATGGCAGGGCAAAGAAATGCTTGTGGAAGATATAATTGCCCAAACGGGTGTAAAACGTGCGTTTTTGTTTTTCGGCATAAACGATATGGTGGGACTTACCCCCGATGAAACAATTAACGAGTACAGCATACTCCTTTACAGAATACATACAAAGGCTCCCGACTGCAAAATTTACATATTAGGGCCTACTTATATGTATAATGCGAGTCAAAGGGAAAACCTCAATAATAAAAATTTAAGAGAATTTAACAATAAAATGTATAATTTCTGCGAAGGGTATGATTATATGGAATTTATAAACATAGGCGACAGACTTATAGACGGCAGCGATGGTTTGCAGCAGCAATATTCTTCGGACAGCTATGTACACGTCACCTCTCAAGCCTATGATGTGTGGGTAAAGGTTTTGCGTGCCTATGCACTGTATTTTGCAGAGCATGAAAGAGAAAACGAGCAAAATTCTGCTTCCCGATAAAAATAATAAAAGGGGTATAATATGATAAGAGAAATAAACTATAATGATTTTGATAATCTTCTGAATTTATATACACAATGAGAAAGATTGCCTTAAATTTGGCAAGAGAATACAAAAACCGTCTTGAACCCAAAAAATCCATAAGCGGCATCTTTAAGCGCAACCTGTTTGACGTCAATAATTTAGCGAAATTTATCCGCTATTTTATTGCCTTAATTGACATTACAGTTTTGTTACAAAATCAGAAT
>CAYMAA010000013.1:0-25379 GCA_964388305.1 uncultured Lachnospiraceae bacterium
AATTTAGCACTTGCTGCCTGATTAATGGCGGCTGTTCCCCTCGGATTTCTCACTCTCCGAGAGCGGAGCATCGACTTTGTGAGCAACTTTTCTTTTTAAGCTTTGCGAAAGAAAAAGATACCATGAAGCTACCAAAACTTTAAGCCTGTTTGCCGGCGTAACCTTTTGGAAATTTTAAAAGACAGACTATAATGGTAGAGTTCCCTTCCGACGGATTTTCGGACAGGGGTTCGACTCCCCTCATCTCCAGCAAATTTTTGCCGACTGAACACAGGCAGGCGCAATTTTACATTCTCTTATGTGTTGCGTCGGCATTTGAAATAAGCACGGCTGTAAAAAGGTTAAAAATATAAAACGCTGCAGGCACAGTACCTACAGCGTTTTTTGGTATAAAAGCATAGGAAGGATATTTGTCTGCCGCAGGCAGGGGGTTAAAAGACAGTTAGCCGGTGGTTGTGTAGGTTTTTTTGAGCCACTTGCCGGCAGGGGAAAGATCGGAGTCTGCCCAGTCGCTTAGGGTTTGGCAGGAGGGGGACAAAAGGGAGGCGGACTCGTTTTTATTGCAAAGGCTCCAGCAAACATAGCTTATGCCCTTTTGTTTTAAAAAGCTTATCCAAATATCTGCTTCGGCTTCGTCCAAATTTCCGTTTCCGCTTGCGTCACAAATGCCGAACTCCGAAACGAATACGGGCAAGCCGCTGTCATAGGCTTTTTGTACCTTATCTCTGTAGGCGGCTTTATGTGTTGCGGCATAAAAATGAAAGGCATACATTATGTTATTATAGCCTGTAATGGGGTCTGCCGCTGCAATGTCCACGTCCTGACTCCATGTGGGAGTACCTACAATAATAACAGCGTCTTTATTTTGCGCCTTTATTATGGGTATAATTTCCATGGCATAGGGTTTTATATCATCCTCCCATGTTACATTGCCGTTAGGCTCATTGCATATTTCATAAATTACATTGTCATAGTTTTTAAATTCCGATGATATTTTAGTAAAAAAATCCTTTGCGTTTTCTTTATCCGTGTTGGGGTTGCCGCTGCCCAAAACGTGCCAATCCGCAATAACGTACATTCCCAGCTCCGAGGCATATTTAATGCCGTTTTCCACATTGGCATAAAGCTCTTTTTTAAAGCCCTCATTGGGACTGCTGTAAAGGGCGAGCCTTATTGTATCAACATTCATAGTATCTCTTAATGTTTTAAACGCATCTTTATTTACATATTGAGGAAACCATGCTATGCCGTGGGTACTGACACCCTGCAAAATTATATTTTCGCCTTTGCTGTTTACAAGGTGACTGCCGTTGACGCTGAGCTTGCCGTTTTGCGCAAGGGGTGTGCCTGCCGAGGGTACAAATACCTTTGCTTCCGTTGGGGCAGAAACGGTTTCGGAAACAGGCTCTGTAATATTAATTCTTTCGCCGTTTACATACAGCGCAGAGGCGAGTATTTGAGGCTTTTTATTAAATTTGGCTATAAAGCCTGTTTCGGAAGCCGCTCCCGAAGGTATTGTATTGTTATAGTCCATGGGGGTTATTGTAACAACTCTGCCTTTGACGGAGGATTTTCCGTTCCATATACTGTTAATGCCCTCGATCTCTTCCGAAAAAAATATGTTAATGCTCCAGTTATCAATTGCGCCTTCCGATGAATTTTTCAGGGGGATTGTGAACTTTTCGCAGTATTTTCCGTTTTCCTCCCAATTTTCCTGCCTGTAAATATTTATGCCGATGCTTGTGTCCTTATCAGCGGCTTCTGTTTTACTGCTTGGCGAGCAGGAGCAAAAAGCTATTAAAGCCGCGGCAAAACAGACGATTGTAAATAGTATTTTTTTCATTGAAACACCTCCGGAAATTTGTATATAACAAGTATATCACATATTATTTACAATAACAAATATTTGTTTGGATATTTTATAAAACACCGGTTAAAATTAAGCGGAAAAATAAATTCGCAAAAAAAATATCGGTCAACACTGTGAAAAAAGCCTGATTGCTTTAGCTGCGGCTTTTTTAGCGGCTCATACGATTGAATTTTTTATCGACTGCCGTCTGAATTTGTTTTTGTTCTGCCTGTTGCATGGGTATTTTCATTACCGGCGGCAAAATCTATGGAATATGCGTGGACGGTTTGGCTTACATTTCCCATAGCGGAGTTTATTTCGGCGGTTATTGCCTGCATACTTATGAAGCGTATTAACGAAAAAAAGATCAAGGCTTTAAATAATAAAATTTAAGGAAGCAGTGATCAATAGGTGATTTATTAAACGAAAGACCCCCAAAGGCTTAAAATCTGCCTTTGGGGGTTTGCATTATTTTACTGCAATTTTTTCGGGTATTTGCGCATCAAACCTTTTGAATATTAATTTAAACAAAGTTCTTATAAACGGCTGTATAAAGAACAGTTGTGTAAAAAATGCAAAGGGAAAATTAAAGCATACTAATTTCAGCCAGTTTGCAAAAAGGGTTAAAACATTAAAACCCATGTAATAAGGATAGTATAAAAGCGCCGCAATAAAGCTCATTGCGGGGCACATGAGCCCTACAGTGGCACAAATTATTGTTGTTTCAAACATTACAGGGTGGGTGTTTTTGGGGTTAAAGCACTTTAAAGCAAGCTTAAATGAACAGGGACTGCCCATTATGACCTCCAAGCAATAGGCAAAGCAAAATTCAACAAGCACTACCGCCCAAATAGGAAGAAAATTTCCAAACATATATACACCGCCTTGGGAATTTATCGCACCCAAAACATTTTTTGCGCCTGTAACGGACATTAGCGTACTTCCGTTTACAACATACAAGCTGTAAAACACATAGCCATGTACGGTAACAAGCACCGTAAGAAAGGCAAACACCATTCTTTCAAATTGATTTTTCGGCATAAAGCTGCACTCCTTTTTTTGCAAAAAAATACACATATTACCTATAAAGCGCTGATTTTGTTCCGTAATCAGCTTTACATACCATAGGGTAATACATGTGTCGTTTGCGTTTTATTTTTTCATTAATATATTTTAGCATATTTTTCAAATTTGTCAAACAAAAATTATAAAAAGTTATAACAGCATAAATTTTATTGAGAGTTTTTGACGGATTTTTGGCTTTATTTTGCTACATTTTTTCAAAAAAAGATTGATTAATATATGAAAATGTGCTATAATGACACTGTGTGCTGAAAGGGCGGGAATATGAGAGTTATTGCAGGAGAAAAAAGGGGACTTAAGCTTAAAGCTCCCGATGGAATGAACACAAGACCTACTACGGACAGAATTAAGGAATCTCTTTTTAATATTTTGGCGCCGCTGCTTTATGAGGCGTATTTTTTGGATTTGTTTTCCGGCAGCGGAGGCGTTGGCATTGAGGCAATATCCCGAGGGGCAAAAAAAGCTGTTTTTGCGGACAGGGACGAAGAGGCCTGCCGTATTATTAACGAAAATATTAAAAGGGCGGGCTTTGAAAGCAGAAGCCTTGTTATTAAAGCGGATTTTTATTCTGCCCTTAAAAAAACCGCCGCATTGGGATATAAATTTGATGTAATTTTTATGGATCCTCCATATTATTCTGATTTTTTTGAAAATATACTTGACGAAATTAAAATTTTGGGTATACTTAATAATAAGGGTATTGTTGTTGCCGAGCAGGCAAAGAACGAACCCGAAATTAAAGCAGGCGGATTTAAGGTGTTTCGCATAAAGGAATACGGAAAAACCACCAAAATTAGTTTTTTAAAGAGTTCGGAGGAATAGAATGATAAAGGCGGTTTATCCGGGCAGTTTTGATCCTGTAACTAACGGACATATGGATATTATTGAAAGATGCTCCAAATTTGTTGACAAGCTTATTGTCGCAGTTTTGGACAATCCCTCCAAGAATTCCCTTTTTACCGTTGAGGAAAGAGTAGCACAGCTTAAAGCGGTAACGGCGAGCATCGGCAACATAGAGGTTAAATCTTTTTACGGCTTGCTTGTGGATTTTTGCCATCAGGTTGACGCAAAGCTTGTTATAAGAGGATTGAGAGCTGTTACGGACTTTGAGTTTGAGTTTAAAATGGCGCTTGCCAACAGAAAGCTGGATCCTGAAATTGAAACAATATTTATTTCTTCCAGCACTCAAAATATGTTTATAAGCTCCAGTACCATTAAAGAGATTTCCATGTTTGGAGGCACTGTTGAGGACTTGGTGCCGGAGATTGTTAAAAGCTGCTTGGACGAAAAGTTTAAGAAAATGTAATTAAAGCCATAACAGGTGTTTTTAATATGTTGGGGTTGGCACATAGTGCAAATACCCAACCTTACAAACGGAACTGTTTATATAAAAATTCAAAAACAGGGAGGATAATTAAAATGGATTCTATTATTGATATTATTGACGAAATCCAAGATTTGCTTGATGCTTGTAAAAAGTCTACTTTTTCCGCAAGCAAAATTCTTGTGGAAAAGGAAGCTATTATGGAGCTTTTGCAGGATATGAGGCTTAATCTGCCCTCAGAGATTGCTCAGGCAAAGAGAATATCCGAAAAATGTGAAAAAATTGTTCAGGAGGCTCACAACAAAGCCAACCTTATAATTAAGCAGGCTGAGGATCAGGCTGAAAAGCTTGTTTACGAGCATGAAATTACAAGGCAGGCTAAAGAGCAGGGCGAGATTATTGTAAACGATGCAAGAGATGACGCAAGAGAAATCAGAAGGAATGCGGTATCTTATGCGGACGACCTTTTAGGTGATGTTGAAAACGCAATTTCCGATACACTTAAAAAGGTTGAGGAAGAATCCAAGACGGCTCTTCAAAACATAGAATCGACCACTAATGCTTTGGAAGACTACCTTAACAACGAGCTTGAAGTTATTTTAGGCAACAGAAATGAGTTAAAGGCATAATTTTTTTATATATTTGCCCATTGGTTGCCTTAACTACATAAAACAGAGGGGGCATAACCCCTCTTATTTACTTTTTGATTAATATTACAGCAATGCTTTCAAATATATGTAAAGGCAGCAAAGGGCAAAGCTTATTATTGCGGAAAGAACTCTGCCTGCAAAATACGGCAGGGAGCTTAGACCGCAGGAGGACAGAAAGCCTGCGGATTGTGCATATACGGAAAGTCCGCCGAACGACACCAACGCACACAGCAGGGGGAGCTTTAGGACGGTGTTGTTTTGGCATATAACGGCACAGCCGTTTGTAACCTCCAGCAGGGGTATTATGGGCGAAAGACAGCGTATTTGGCTAACAAAGCAGTTTATTACTGAAAATATTACTATAAATCCGCCTACTGTTATCATTGAGGAGCAGGAGCTTGTTATGGCGGATGAAAGAGCCTTGCCAAAGGGCATTGAGATGTTTTCTGACTGCCGCAAGGCTTGCTTTACCGGTTTTACGGGCGCTGAGAGCCTGCCTGCCGCTATGCCCGTTATTGCGGCTGAAAGATAATGGCAGGCAAGTATAACCACTGCGCTTTTATTATTTTTAAGCATTACCGCCCCAAGGCTTGCCAATATAAAAAGCGGGCCTGAGTTGGAGCAGTAGACGGAAAGACGGAGAGCCTCATTTTTGGATATTGCGCCCTTGGAGTACATTTGAGCAAGGGCGGATATGCCCAACGGGTAGCCTGATGTTATGCCTGTTACAAACACAAAAAAACCGTTTGGTGAAATGTTAAAAATGTGTTTGCCTATGGGTGACGTAATTTTGCTTATGTACTTTATAAAATCAAGGTTTATAAGCAAGGCTATGGCAGCCGCAAAGGGAAAAAGCGACGGCATCGCAGTATTGTACCACAGCAGCAGTCCTTTTTTTGCCGCGGCAACCGCCCGAAATGGAAAAAGTATTATTAAAATATTGAAAAACAGTACTGTTAAGGGTATAAATTTTTTTATGGTTTTAATGGCGGCTCGGCTCTTTCTTTTTTATAAGCCTATGAGAGCTTTGGAAATTTTATGACACACGGGGATTTGATTTAATTGGCTGAAAACAGGAACAATAATAAAAACAAAACAAGAGCTTCCTCTAATAGCAGCAGGCAAAGCGGAAGAAATGTTATTCACATTGATGACGTCAGATACAGCAGGAGCGGCGCAAGCCAAAGAACAGGAACAGGCAGCCGCACAAGCCAAAGGAGCAATGCGGCTTCTTCAAGAAAGACAGCCGCTAAAAATACAACCGCAAAAAAGAAGCCGGGCAAAAGAAAAAATACCGTTGAACACAGGAATGTAAGCGGCTTTGGTTATGAGGGCGCCGCAAAGGTATTTATGGTTGCTTTTTTAATTCTTGCGGTTTTATATATTGGCGGAAATGTTATAAGGTATGCCATGAAAAGCGTTGTCGGCTATGATGTTGTTCAAATAGGAAGTATTGACACACCGAAAACCGCCGAGGGACTTATAATAAGGAAGGAAACCGCATACAAGGCGGGTATGGATGGGGAACTTACCTTTTTTGTGGCAGACGGTGAAAGGGTTAAGGCAGGAGAAACGGTTTGCGCCATAAGGGAAGCTGAAACCGTTGACCCGGCGGAAAATACAGTAAATAACATTAATGAGGAAATTATTGATACGCAGGCAAACAGGCAGGAAATAGACGGCAGCAACGAAGATGCCAAAAAGTTCAATTTGGAGCTGAAGGCATTGGCTGACGAGGCGGCAATGGATTTTGTTGTGCAGGACACTGCCGCGCTAAAGGTATTTGCAAACAATGCGATTGTTAAAACTGAAATGAGAAACCAAGCCATTTTAAGTACGGCAAATACATCTAAGGACGGTGAGAGGAAAAAAGCCGAAAATGTTATTGCGGCAAACTCCGCCGCTATTGCGGCGCTGGAAGCCGGTGTGGTGTGTTTGGAAACGGACGGACGTGAAAGCGAGCTTACTCCCGATACGATGTATGAGCTTTCGGAGGACGATATTACCAAAAATGCCGAGGACTCTCATGTGGCAAGCGGCAGCGCATCCAAAGATGAAAACGTATTTAAAATTTTAACCTCCAATATGTGGTATATTGCGGCTTATGTGCAGTCTGAGTATGTTTATGACTGGAAAGAGGGGGAAAGGCATACGATTTATTTGACGGACGCTATGGGTAAAAGCAGAGATATGGACGTTATTGTGGACAAAATTGACGCAGGCGCAAAGGAAACATTTTTAATTTTAAAGGTTTCAAAATATGTTGCGGATTATATGGATATTAGGAACATTTCGTTTGAGATAGACAAGGTTAAAACGGGTTATAAAATTTCAAACACATCTATTGTGGAAAATACACTTATTAAAATACCCGAAAAGTATGTTACGGACAGCGGCGCTGTTTATAAGCTGGATTCTTCGGGGAATACCACAGAGATAAGCGTTGGAGATGTAAGCTCAAGATATGCTTATTTTCCGACAGGATATGATACACTTAAGCTTAACGATGTTGTTGTGAACCCCGATGACAGGGAGGACACATATTTGCTTGGCGATGTTGTAACAAGGCAGGGAGTGTATGTTATGAATACCGGTATGGCTGAGTTTTGCGCAATAGATACAACCAACAGCTCATCAAATTCCACTCATACTATACTTGACCCGGATCTTAATCCCAATCTTAATGTTTATGACAGGGTTATTATTGAGCCTAAAAACATAGAGGCAAACGATATGCTTTACAGATAAAGAGGTGTAAGCTTATATGGACTATATTAAACAAAATGTTGATATTATAAGGCAAAAAATCAAAGCGGCTGCGGAAAAAAGCGGAAGAAACGCCGAGGACATTTTGCTTTTGGGTGTTACAAAAACCGTTGACTGTGAGAGAATACAGCATTTGGCGGATTTGGGAATTTTAAGCTTTGGGGAAAACAGAGTGCAGGAGCTTATGAGCAAAATTGATGTTATTAAAGGGGATGTTAAGTGGCATCTTATAGGAAGCCTTCAAAAAAACAAGGTAAAATACATTATAGGCAGGGTGGAGCTTATACATTCTGTGGACAGTGTGGATTTGGCAAGTGAAATTGCCAAAAGGTCTGAAAAGGCGGGACTTGTTACGGATATTTTGCTGGAAGTAAATGCGGCGGGAGAAGAAAGCAAGCACGGATTTAATCCCGATGATGTTTACAAAGCTGTGGATATGCTGAGAGGGACGAAGGGCATAAATGTTAAAGGACTTATGACAGTTGCGCCTTTTGACGAAAATGCGGAAAACAACAGAGTATATTTTAAAAAAATGAATGAAATATTTATTGACATACGGGCAAAAAACGGTGATAATATAGATATGCGGTTTTTGTCTATGGGAATGACAAATGACTATACGGTTGCAATTGAAGAGGGTGCCAATATTGTGCGTATAGGAACAGGCATTTTTGGCACAAGAAATTATACTACAGGAGGAAACAACCGATGATGAACTTTGTGGATATTATTAAAGAAAAACTTTTCCCGAATAGATACAGTGAAGATTATTATGACGAAAACACCGATGAGGAGTATGAGGACGATTACGAAGAGGAAGAGCCTGTGGTGAGAAGCAGAGTTTCATCTTCTTCAAGCAGAAGATATACATCTTCAAGATACGGCTCAGGCACAAGAATTTATAAGGTGAACACAAATGTGCAGATGGAGGTGCTTGTGTGCAACCCTACATCTATTGAGGACGCGGGAGAGGCTTGCGACGCTCTTAAAGACAAAAAAACCGTTGTGGTTAATTTGGAAAAGGTTAATTATGAAACGGCTCAGAGAATAAGCGACTTTTTAAGCGGCGCCTGCTTTGCTTTGGAGGGCAATATTCAGCTTATTTCCAACGAAATTCTTATAATCGGCCCTATGAATGTGGATATTACGGGTGAATTTGCCGATGAGCTTGAAGCAAACGGTATTAACATACCGAGAACGTCATCTACAAAATGGAGATAAAAGGGTGATTATATGGCTTTGTATTTAATACGCACAGTAGATGTAATGGCAGAAATTATATATTTTTTGATTTTATTAAGGTGCATTTTAAGCTGGCTGCCTATAAACAGAAATAATGGCTTTATAAGCATTATCTATACACTTACCGAGCCTGTTTTGGCGCCTATAAGAAATTTGTTTGCCAAATCACCTTTGGGCGGCGCAGGTATGGGTATAGATTTTTCGCCTGTTGTGGCATTTATTTTAATCGGAATTGTAAGCAGTATTATTAAAACCATTATTATTTCGGTGTTTTAAAAGGCTATGTTCAATAAACAGGAAATTATTAAAAATATAAGCGACCATGAGGCTAAAATATTTTTGGCAAAGGGGTTGGACAGAGCTTTTACGGCATTTAAAAAACAAAAAATGCAGTTTTCGGATTTCAGTGACCCTGTTAAGGCTGTTTTGCTTAAAAATACGGCGGTAAAGTATATTGACGTTAAGGCTGAACTGTTTGGCGGATATGATGGGGCGGAAAGAGCTTTGGTTTGCTTTTTGCCCGAGTATGGTGAGAGAATTGACCCTCCCGTTGCTTATGTTTTAATTAAGTATAATGAAAAATTTGCATCAAAACCGGGGCATAGAGATATTTTGGGTTCGGTTTTGGGTTTGGGATTGGACAGAGGTAAGATTGGTGATATTGTTTTAACCGACAGCGGTGCTGTTGCGGTTGTAATGAAGGATGTGGCGGACTTTATTGCAGTTAATCTTGAACAGGCGGGTCACACAAGAGTCAGCGCCGAGGTGATTAAATCTATTGAGCCTTATATTAAAAATGACAATATTAAGGAAACGGATAAAACAGTTGCTTCCATGCGGCTTGATGCTGTTGTGAGCTGTTGCTTTAACATATCTCGCGGCAAAGCCTGCGATTATATTAAGGGCGGAAAGGTTTTTATAAACTGGGCGCCTTGCGAAACGGCGGCTAAAACGGTAGAAGAGGGCAGTGTTATTACAGTGAGAGGCTTGGGCAGAGTTAAGCTTATTAATATTTTGGGAAAAACAAAAAGGGATAAAATTATTATAAGATTTGTTAAGTTTTAGTTGGTTTGTGTGTTATTGCCTGCAGGAGGGATTATTTTGCTTACACCTATTGATATTGAAACAGTACAATTTAAAAAAGTAGCTTTGGGATATGCGCCTGACGGTGTGGATGAGTTTTTGAACAGGGTAATTGTTGAATTTGAAAATTTATATAAGGAAAACTCTTCTCTTAAAGATAAAATAAAGGTTCAAGAAGAGAGTATAAAATATTATCAGTCCTTGGAGGAAACTCTTAAAAATTCTATTGTATTGGCAGAAAAGACTGCCGCTGCGGCAAAAAAGAATGCCAA
Organism: uncultured Lachnospiraceae bacterium; assembly: GCA_964388305.1. Classification (GTDB taxonomy): domain Bacteria; phylum Bacillota; class Clostridia; order Lachnospirales; family CAG-274; genus JAJQCI01. The sequence goes on from CAYMAA010000013.1 coordinate 10,270, forward strand.
TGACTCCGCAAATAATATTGTTAAAAGAGCGCATATTATTGCCGAAGAAATAATACAAAAGGCTAAAAATGACTGTATAGAGCTTGAAGCCAAGGCAAACGAAACAAGAAGCAGATACAGCTTGCTTTCCGCTAATATTAAAAATATGATTAATTCCGAATTGGAGTATTTGGCAAAAACGGAAGAGATGCTGAATAAAAACAGTTTTAAGGGCAGTGAAGAGGCTGCCGCAGCTATTGACAGGGAAGGACATAACAACGAAAAAGAGAAAAAAGTAAATAATAAGTAATGGAATTAATTTGGCTTTGCCTTTTGGCAAGGCTTTTTTTATTCTATATACCGTATGATATAAAATGCACACTTTTATAAATACTAAGGATTGCTGCTTAGTTGAGTTATAATCACTTACTAAGGCTTGCGCCGGAGGGCGGTGGCGGCGTCAGCGGTGCCGCCGTCGCCCTCCTCTCCTCTACGGGTCGCCGGTTTAGCAGGCTTTTAAGCCTGTTAAACCGGTGAGCAGCAATTCTTAAAAAATAATTGAAAATTTTAATAAAAGCGTATCATAAAAGTTTATAAAATATTAAAAATTATTAATTTTTTTAAATTTGACAAAAATTTTTATTGTACAAGCGTATATAAGTGTGGTAAACTATAAGAATAGAATATTATGGGTTGGTATGCTTACAGTTTTGGCTTACTGCCCTTGTTAAGGAGTTTTAATATGAGTTTAATAGAAAAAATATTTGGAACATACAGTGACAAGGAGCTTAAAAAAATTCAACCCGTGGTTGCAAAAATAAACAGCTACGAGCCTGAAATGGAAAAATTAAGCGACGAGGAGCTAAGAGCTAAAACACCTTATTTTAAGGAATTGCTTGAACAGGGAAAGACTTTGGACGATATTTTGCCCGAGGCATTTGCCGTTGTAAGAGAAGCGGGAAAAAGAACCTTGGGAATGAGGCATTTTGATGTTCAGCTTATTGGCGGTATTGTTCTTCATCAGGGAAGAATATCCGAAATGAAAACAGGCGAGGGTAAAACTCTTGTGGCTACTTTGCCTGCTTACCTTAATGCTCTGGAGGGCAAGGGTGTTCATATTGTTACGGTAAACGAATATCTTGCAAAGCGTGATGCTGAGTGGATGGGTCAGATACATGAGTTTTTGGGTCTTACAGTGGGTGTTAATTTACACGATATGACAAAAGCCGAAAAGCAGGAGGCTTATGGCTGTGATATTACTTATTCCACCAACAACGAGCTGGGCTTTGACTATTTGAGAGATAATATGGTTGTTTATGAGAATGATATGGTACAAAGAGGATTGCACTATGCCATTGTGGACGAGGTTGACTCCGTACTTATAGACGAGGCGAGAACTCCGCTTATTATATCGGGCGCAGCGGGAAAAAGCACAAAGCTTTACGACTTGGCAGATGCTTTTGCGAAAACTCTTACAAAGGGACGTATTCTCAATGAACAGGAGGCTCTTAACCCCCTTATTCGTGAAGAAATGCAGGAAGAGGGCGACTATGTTGTAGATGAAAAGGGCAAGTCCGTTTCTCTTACGCAGGAGGGTATTAAAAAGGCGGAAAGATATTTTGCCATTAAAAACCTTTCCGACCCTGAAAATATGGAGCTTCAGCACTATATAAACAATGCTCTTAAAGCTAACTACAATATGTACTTGGATCAGGACTATGTTATTAAAGACGGTGAAATTGTTATTGTAGACGAGTTTACGGGGCGTATGATGCCCGGCAGAAGATACTCCGACGGACTTCATCAGGCAATAGAGGCAAAGGAAGGCGTTGAGGTTAGAAGAGAAAGCAAAACCCTTGCGACAATCACTTTCCAGAACTTCTTTAACAAGTATGACAAAAAGGCGGGTATGACAGGTACAGCACAAACCGAAGAGGGCGAGTTTAGGCAGATTTACGGTATGGACGTTGTTTGTATACCCACAAATATGCCTGTTATAAGAAAAGACTTGGGAGATCAGGTATATCAAACGGAAGCAGGAAAGTTTAGAGCTGTTGTGGAAGAGGTTAAAAAGGCTTACGAAAAGGGTCAACCCGTGCTTGTTGGTACGGTTACTATAGATAAATCCGAAATATTAAGCAAAATGCTTAAAAGAGCGGGAGTACCTCATCAGGTGCTTAATGCGAAGTATCATGAAAAGGAAGCTGAAATTGTAGCTCTTGCAGGCGAAAGAGGCGCCGTTACCATTGCTACAAACATGGCAGGCCGTGGTACGGATATTAAGCTGGGCGAGGGTGTTGCCGAGCTTGGCGGACTTAAAATAATAGGTACTGAAAGACACGAATCCAGACGTATTGACAACCAGTTAAGAGGCCGTTCGGGACGTCAGGGCGACCCGGGAGAATCACGTTTTTACATTTCTCTTGAAGATGATCTTATGAGGCTTTTCGGCTCTGAAAGGGTTGCAAAGGCAATTTCCGCCATGGGCATTGATGAAGATGAGCCTATTGAAGCAAAAATGCTTACAAAAGCCATTGAGGGCGCGCAGAAAAAGGTTGAGGGCAACAACTTTGCCACAAGAAAACATCTTCTTGAATACGATCAGGTTATGAACGAGCAGAGAGAGATTATTTACGGTGAGCGTAAAGAGGTTCTCAGCGGAGCAGACCTTAAGGACAAAATACTTAATATGGTTGTTACCGTTATTAAAGAAGAGGTCAATACACACTGCCCCGAGGACAGCAACTCCGATGAGTGGGATATGGGTTCTTTAAATGAACGTATGCACGAAATTTTTGGTTTGGAGCCTATTATTCTTACGGAAGAACAGCTAAAGGACGAAAGTCTTGAGCCTGCGGATATTGAAGAAAAAATTGCGGAGGCCGCAAAGGCGGCTTATGAGGTTAAGGAAGAGGAATTCGGCTCTGAAATGATGCGTGAGGTTGAAAGGGTTATTACTCTTAAGGTTGTAGACCAAAAGTGGATGAACCATATTGACGATATGGATCAGATGAAGCAGGGCGTCAGCTTACATTCTCTTGCGCAGAGAGATCCTCTTGTTGAATACAAATTTATTAGCTATGATATGTTTGATGAGCTTAACAGAAATATACAGACAGATGTTTGCAGAGGACTTTACCATGTAAGACCTGCCGCTCCCGTTGAAAGAGAGCAGGTTGCTCAGCCTGTTGCCACCAACAAGGACGATACTGTAAGCAGCGGCCCCAAGGTTAGAAAAGAAAAGAAAATTGGCAGAAATGATCCCTGTCCTTGCGGCAGCGGAAAAAAGTACAAGCACTGCTGCGGAAAAAATGCTTGATAAATATATAGAAGGAAGTGTTTAAATGCTTGCGTTGGATCAGATAAAACAGGAGCTTGGAGGTTATGATGAAAAGCTTAAAGGTTTAAAGGACAGCCTTAGTATAGACGAGGCTTGTGTTAAAATTGAAGAGCTTGAGGAAACCGCAGGCGACCCTGATTTTTGGAATGATATGGAAAATGCTCAAAAAATCTTGCAGCAGACAAAGCAGCTTAAAAACAAGGTGGAGGGTTACAACAGCCTTGCCGATATGTACGAAGAAATACTTTTGCTTGTGGAAATGGGCAATGAAGAAAATGACGAAAGCTATGTTGGCGAGGCAAAGGAGCTGAAAGACAGCTTTTTAAACAAATATGAGGAGCTTAGAATATCCACACTGCTTACGGGAGAGTATGACAACAGCAACTGCATTGTTACTCTCCACTCCGGCGCAGGAGGAACTGAGGCCTGCGACTGGACAAGCATGCTTTACAGAATGTACGGAAAGTGGTGTGACAGCCATGGTTTTTCTGCGGAAGAGCTTGACTTTTTGGCAGGTGATGAAGCAGGTATTAAGTCCGTTACATTCAGGGTTGAGGGTGAAAACGCCTACGGTCTTTTAAAAAGCGAAAAGGGTATTCACAGGCTGGTAAGAATTTCTCCCTTTGACGCCGCAAAAAAAAGACACACATCTTTTGCAAGCTGTGACGTTATGCCGGAAATTGATGATGACATTGATTTTGATATAAATCCCGATGACATTGAAATGCAGGTATTTCGTTCCAGCGGTGCAGGCGGTCAGCATATTAACAAAACCTCATCTGCTGTAAGACTTATACATAAGCCTACAGGGGTTGTTGTAAGCTGTCAAACACAAAGAAGTCAGTTGCAAAACAGAGAAACCTGTATGAAAATGCTTAAATCCAAATTGTATGAAATGGAAAGAGAAAAGCAGATGGAAAAGCTTGCGGATATAAGAGGCGAGGTTAAAAAAATCGAGTGGGGTTCTCAAATAAGGTCTTATGTTTTTCAGCCTTACACAATGGTTAAGGACTTAAGAACAGAAGAGGAAACAGGCAATATCAGTGCGGTTATGGACGGAAAGATTGACAATTTTATAAATGCCTATCTTAAATGGATAAACTCATGAAGGAGCTTGTTATAAATGAAGAAAATGCGGAGCAAAGGCTGGACAAATATTTATTGAAATATTTAAACAAAGCTCCTAAAGGCTTCATATATAAAATGCTGAGGAAGAAGAACATTAAGCTGAACGGCAATAGGGCTTCCGGCAGTGAAATACTTATACCGGGAGATAAAATTGAACTGTATTTAAGTGATTTTACTATAAACGGCTTTAAGGAGCGGCGGATTTACAAATCCGCGGGAAGTGTAAGTATTATATATGAGGACAAAAATATTATACTTGCGGACAAGCCATTTGGTTTGCTTACTCAGGCGGATAAACCAAACGGGGACTGTCTTAATCTGCGGCTTTTAAGCTATATGCAAAAAAACGGCGAGCTAAAGGATGACTTTACCCCCTCGGTTTGCAACAGGCTGGACAGAAACACGGGGGGAATTGTTACATTCGGCAAAACTCTTACAGGCGCAAGAGAGCTGACATTAGGCTTTAAAGAGCATTTTATTGAAAAGTATTATACCGCTGTTGTTAAGGGTGTTTTAACTGAAAAGGGCAGTATAAGGGCGTGGCACATAAAAAACGGAAATAAAGCCGTTGTCAGTCTTGAACCCATTGAGGGAGGAAGTGAAACTCTTACGGAATATGAGCCTTTAAAGTGCAACGGCAGGCTTACGCTTTTAAGAGTAAGGCTTATTACGGGAAAAACTCACCAAATAAGAGCGGTTTTTGCTAAAATCGGGCATCCATTGGCAGGAGATATAAAGTATGGCGATGAGGACTTAAACAGATACTTTTGGGAGAAATACGGATTTAAGTATCAGCTTTTGTATTGCGGAGAAATTTATTTTAAGCCAAAAAACAGGGAGCTAAAAGCAATTAAGGAAATGAATTTTATAATTAACAGCAATGAAAAGATCAATAGTATTATTGAATCTGAATTTGAGGGGGAAACAAAATGAAAGCAATAATTTTGGCGGCAGGCTATGCCACAAGACTTTATCCGTTGACAAAATATTATCCAAAGCCGCTTTTAAAAATTGGCGGAAAAACAATAATGGATTTTATTGTGGACGAGATAAATACTATAGAAGAAATAGACAAAATTTTTGTGGTGACAAATCACAAAATGGCTGCGCATTTTAATAATTGGTATTCTACAAGGGTTGACAAGGACAAAATTACCGTTATTGACGACGGCACAAACGAAAACGGCATAAGGCTTGGCGCTATAGGAGATATTCAGCTTGTAATTGAAAAGGGCGGAATTGACGATGATTTGCTTATTGTTGCAGGGGATAATTATTTTACATATCCTCTTAAAGAATATTATGACTATTATAAACGGGTTGACAGGGACTGCGCCTGCGTTATGAAGATAGATGACCGTGAGGCATTAAAGCAGCTTGGTGTTGCTGAGCTTGAGGGAGATAAAATTATCGGTATGGAGGAAAAGCCTGCCGAGCCTAAAAGCAATAAAGCTATTTTTGCAACATATATATATAAAAGAGAAACTGTCAGGCTGTTTAAAAAATATCTTGATGAGGGAAATCCTCCCGACTCTCCCGGTAATTTTGTTGTTTGGCTTTATAAACGCAAGGACGTTTTTGCGTGGACAATGACGGGAGATTGTTATGATATTGGGACTTGTAAGGAATATGTTAAAATTAGGAAAAAGTATCTGAAATAATGTAATAATTATGATTAGAGGCTTGAAAAAATTTTACGCAGGCCTCTTATCTCTTGTTATTAGAATTTTTTTGAAGGGAATATAAATGGGACTATTTGACAAATTAAGAGAGCCTGTTTTTTTAAAGCGTGACAGCGGTTTGGAAATTCAGCTTGAGCAGATGAAAAAATTTTTGAAGGCTGCCGACAATGATATTAAAAAAGACGTGAAATTTGAAATTGACAGCTTAAAAAGAGGAATAGAGGGAGAAAAAGAGGTTATTTTTCAGTTGGAACACAGCTATATACCCATGTATGTTTTAAGGGATATAAGCATAGTTGACGGAATTAACTCCGCGCAGATAGATTTTATAGTAATTACAAGAAAAATTATATTTATTATAGAATGTAAAAATTTATCCAATGATGTTAGAATAAATGAATTGGGGAACTTTATTATTAGGCGAAAAAAGGACGGCGCAATAAAAGACGAGGGTATTTTAAGCCCTGTTGAGCAGAACAGAAAGCACATGAATGTTGTTAGGGAGCTTTGCCGCAACAACAAAAATACTCTTGTGAGAGGGTTGTTTGAAAAGGATTTTGACGACTGCTATAAATCACTGGTTGTGTTTTCAAACAGCAAAAATGTGCTTTATCCCGAGGCGGCGCCCGAGGACGTTAAAAATGTTATAGTTAAGGTAGACAGCCTTGCAAGCCGTATGCGTGAGGAAATTGAAAAAAGCAAAGTTAAAGAGCTTTCCGACAAAAAAATGAAAGAACTGGCAGAGTTTTTTTTAAGCTGTGACAATCCGAAAAACAATGACTACACGCTAAAATATAAAAAGAAACAGTATGCAAATAAAAACGAAAAAAAGCTTTATGGCAGGCTTGGCATTGAAAAGAGTCGGACAGCAAACAAGAGCAACGGCAAAAAAATTATTAAGCAGAAAAAAGACGTTATGACAGTTAAGACGGACAAAGCGCAAAAGACAAGCAAGGGAAGCGCGGAAAGCAAAGGCTTTGTTAAGCTGCCTGATATTAAAAAACCTTTTAAGGAGGCAAAGCCTAAAAAAATCCCCAAGGAAGCTAAGCAGCAAAAACCGGTTAAGGAAAGCGGCGCGGCAAAGCAGGAAAAAAGACAGCGTAAAATTAAGGCTTTAAGGGAATACAGGGACAGACTGAGCGTTGAACGGGACGTTGAGCAATGGATGATTTTTGACAATGATCAGATAGAAAGCGTTGTTAATTTAAACCCCAAAAATATAAAGGAGCTAAAGGCTGTTAAGGGTTTTAAGGATTACAAGGCTCAGGCTTACGGAGAAGAGATTTTAAAAATATTAAGGAAGTACAAATAATTATGAAAAAGGTTGACATTTATACGGACGGCGCCTGTTCGGGAAATCCCGGCAGGGGCGGTGTTGGGGCAGTGCTTATATACGGCAGGCATAAAAAGGAGCTTAGCTGCGGTTTTTTAAGAACCACCAACAACAGAATGGAGATTTTTGCCGTTATAATGGCGCTTAGAATATTGAAGGAGCCTTGTGAGGTTATGCTGTACAGCGACTCTCAATATGTGGTTAATGCCATTAACAAGGGTTGGGTTTACAAATGGAAGAAAAATAATTGGATGAGAACGGCAAAGGAAAAGGCTTTGAATGTGGATTTATGGAAAGAGCTTTTAGAGCTTTTGGATATACACAGTGTAACATTTAACTGGGTTAAGGGACACGCCTCCAACGTATACAACAACAGATGCGACGAGCTGGCGGTAGCGGCGGCTCAGGGTGAAGAGCTTAAAGAGGATGCGGGGTACGAGCCTTAAACCGTGGTTTTGGCGAGGTGTTTTGGTTTGAAACGTGTTATTGTTATAGGCGGCGGCGCCGCAGGAATGATGGCGGCAGGCGCTGCAGGCAGCTTGGGCAAAGATGTTGTTTTGCTTGAACGTAATGAAAAGCTTGGAAAGAAAATTTACATTACAGGCAAGGGACGGTGCAATGTTACAAATGCCTCGGACAGAGAAAACCACATTAAAAACACTGTAAGCAATCCTTATTTTATGTATTCGTCCATATACGGCTTCGGGCCTGAGGACGTTATTGAGCTTATTGAAAAAATGGGGGTAAAAACAAAAACGGAAAGGGGAAACAGAGTTTTTCCAATGTCGGATAAGTCCTCGGATATTATAAAGGCGCTTGAAAGATATGTTAAAGGCAACGGTGTTGAAATAAGGCTTGGGTGCAGAGCTTTGGAATTTGTTACAAAGGACGGGCGAATTAAAGCCGTTAAAACAAACCGAGGCAGCATTGACGGGGACAGCTTTGTAATTGCCACCGGAGGGGTTTCCTATCCCTCTACCGGGTCTACGGGGGACGGATATAATTTTGCAAAAAGCTGCGGACACAGCGTAACCGGGGTTTATCCATCTCTTGTGGGATTGAAGGGAGAGCGCTTTTGCGGGGAGCTTGCGGGACTTGGACTTAAAAACATTGGTTTAACAGCAAAAATTGACGGAAAAACCGTTTATGAGGATTTTGGAGAGCTGCTTTTTACACATACGGGAGTAAGCGGCCCCGTTATTCTCTCCGCAAGCAGATATTTAACCAAAAATATTAAAAACGATTGCAGAATTTATATTGATTTTAAGCCTGCTCTTGATGAAAAAACATTGGACAAGAGAATTTTGAGAGATTTTGAAAAAAGCAAAAACAAAGAGCTTGCAAACGGCTTGGAGGGTTTACTGCCAAAAAGCGTTATTCCCGTAATAATTAAAAAAAGCGGAGTTGACGGACACGGGCAGGTAAACTCGGTAAGCAGGGAAGAGAGAAAAAGGCTTTTGCAAACAATAAAGAATTTTGAAATAAAAATATACGCAACAGAGGGGTTTAACCGGGCGGTTATTACCTGCGGCGGTGTGGATACTAAGGAAATTGACCCCGGCACAATGAAATCCCGAATTATTGAAAACCTGTATTTTGCAGGAGAGGTAATGGATCTGGACGCTATGACGGGTGGATATAATTTACAGATAGCCTTTTCCACAGGGTATTGTGCAGGGTTTAACGCATAAAGGAGGTAATTTGTATGGCTACAAGAGCAATTAGAGGAGCAACTACCGTAAATGAGGACACAAAGGAACAGATTTTGGAAGCGGCTGAAGAAATGCTTTCCGAAATAATTGATAAAAACGGCATTGTTTTGCAGGATATTGTGAGCATTTTATTTACCGTAACAAAGGATATAAAATCGGCTTATCCCACTGCCGCAGCAAGAGGCTTGGGAATAACAAAGGCGGCTCTTTTGGATTTTGTGCAGCCTGATATTAAGGGGAGCCTTGGAAAATGTATAAGAGCGCTTATGCTTGTGGAAAGCGATAAACCCCAAGGGGATATGCGACACGTTTATTTAAAGGGAGCAAAGGGTTTAAGACCCGACCTTATTAAAGACGAAAAGAGGGTATCGGTGGCATTGGACGGGCCGGCAGGCTCCGGCAAAAGCACTATTGCAAAGCTGGTTGCGGCTGAAATGGGCTTTACATATATCGACACGGGCGCCATGTACAGAAGCGTTGCCCTTTATTGCATAGACAAAGAGATTGACTACAACAGCGAGTTAGATGTGCTTGAAGCCTTAGACAGCATTAACATAAGCTTTATAAGCACAAACAGGGAACAGGTTTTTATGCTTAACGGCGAGGACGTTACAGAGCTTATAAGAAGTCCGGAGGTTTCCGCAGGGGCGTCGGTTGTGGCGGCTTACAAGGGAGTCAGGGAAAAGCTTGTTGCCATGCAAAGGGAGCTTGCAAAAAGGCAAAGCGTTATTATGGACGGCAGGGATATTGGAACAAATGTTTTACCAAACGCTGAAATAAAGATATTTATGGTAGCAGACCCGGAGGAAAGAGCCAAAAGACGTTATGACGAGCTGAAGCTTAAGGGGGTTTCCGTTTCTTACGAGGATACTCTTGAGGATATTAAAACAAGAGATTATAACGACAGCAACAGGGAGTACAACCCTTTAAAAAGGGCAGATGACGCTATTTTGCTGGACACTACTTATATGACTATTGACGATGTAAAGAATTTTATTATAAATAAAATTAAAAATTACAAAAAGGACTGAATGTATGGAAGTGTATTTAGCCAAAACCGCAGGCTTTTGCCCGGGAGTTAAAAGAGCGATAACCGAGGCTTACAAAAAAGCCGGCAGCGGTAAAATGTATACCTATGGGCCTATTATTCACAACAAAACCGTAACCGAAGATTTGGAAAAGAGGGGTGTTTGTTCCATAAGCAGTATTGACGAGGCGGAGGACGGCAGCGAAATTATACTCCGTTCTCACGGCGTGCCGCCTGTTATATATGAAGAAATTGAAAACAGGGGACTTAAATATACGGATCTTACCTGCCCTTATGTTAAAAAAATTCATAAAATTGTCAGAGATAATTACAGCAAGGGGAGGAAAATTATAATTGCGGGAAACCCCAATCACCCCGAGGTGCAGGGTATTAACGGATACTGCAACAACACGGGAGTTATTATTGAAAATACCAAAGACTGGAGCAAGGTTGAAAGCGGAAAATACAGCCTTGTGGCGCAGACTACATTTAATACGGAGCTGTTTAATGAAATTTTAAAGGAAAAGCCCCCCGATGCGGAGGTGGAGGTTTTTAACACTATTTGCAATGCTACGGCAGAAAGGCAGAACGAGGCTGCGGAAATTGCCAAAAATGTTGACGTTATGCTTGTGCTGGGGGATAAAAACAGCTCCAACACTCAAAAATTATATCAGATTTCAAAAAAATACTGCGAAAACACATTTTTATTTGAAAAAATTTGCATAAAACAGTTGAAAAGTTTTGAGAAAAATGTTAAAATAGGAATAACAGCCGGAGCGTCAACACCGCCCGGAATAATCGAGGAGGCCATGAAAATCATGAGTGAAGAAAACAAAACATTTGAAGAAATGCTTAACGATTCCATTTCCAGCTTAAGAAGCGGAAAGGTAGTTAAGGGAACTGTAATCAGCGTAAACGACAAGGGCGAGGTATTTGTAAACTTAGGCTACAAATATGAGGGAATTATTGCAAGAAACGAATTTTCCGAAGACCCTGAAATTAATCCTGCTGATGTGGTTAAAGAGGGCGATGAGATTGACGTTTACATTAAAAGAGTAAACGACAATGACGGAATTGTTGAACTCTCCAAAAAGTATTGTGACAAGAGCAAAAACTTTGAAGCGTTAAAGGAAGCTTTTGAAAACAAGGCTGTTGTTAAGGGTACTGTTAAAAACGTAGTTAAGGGCGGTCTTATGATTTCCGTTGAGGGAGAAAGAGTATTTGTTCCTTCATCACAAATTTCCAACAGATTTGTTGAGGATTTAAGCCAGTTTGTCGGTCAGGAGCTTGACTTTAACATTATTGAATGTACAGACAAGCCTAAAAGGCGTATTGTTGCAGGCAGAAGGGCTCTTGTGGAGGCAGAAATTGCGGCTAAAAGGCAGCAGGTGTTTGACTCTCTTGAGGTTGGCGCAAGAGTTGAGGGTACGGTTAGCCGTATTGTGGAATTTGGCGCTTTTGTAGACCTTGGCGGAGTAGACGGACTTATTCACATCTCGGAGCTTTCCTGGGGAAGAGTTAAAAAGGTTTCCGATATTCTCAGCAAGGGAGATAAGGTTACTGTAACTGTGCTTGATATTAATAAGGAAAAGGGTAAAATTTCACTTTCTCTTAAAGATATTAACGCAAACCCATGGAACACTGCCGCTGAAAAATATGCTGTTGGCAACATTGTTAAAGGCAAGGTTGTAAGAATGGTATCCTTCGGGGCATTTGTTGAGCTTGAAGAAGGTATTGACGGACTTGTTCATATTTCTCAAATTGCTTATAAGCACGTTGAAAAGCCTGAGGACGAGCTTTCTATCGGTGAGGAAATTACCGCAAAGGTTACTGAAATAGATCTTGAAAATAAAAAAATCAGCCTGAGCATTAAGGCAACCTTGGAAAAGCCTGCAAAGGACGAGGTTAAAGCAAAAGCTAAGGAAGATACAATAGAAGAAGTTAAGGAAGAGGTTAAGGCGGAAGCCGAGGAAGAACCCAAGGAAGAACCCAAGGAAGAACCTAAGGATGAAGCTGAAGTTTCCGAAACCGAATAATACTTATTAGAACAGTTACCCCTGCTTTTAAATGCGGGGGTTTGTTTAATTTATGAGGATAAAATTTTTTTGGCTTAAATATAGGGTGACGGATTATTTTAGCGATTGCGTTTATGTGAAAAGCGGCAACAAATCTTAACAAATTTTAATGGTTTTATAATTGCTTTTTTTATAAAACGTGTTATACTTTTAGTATAGAAAAACAAAAAATAATGCGCTAATATATGAAAGGATGATTTTATAATGAATGAGTTTGAAAACGCAAATAATGAAAATTATAATAATGCGGAAAATAACACAAGTAATGAAATATTGGAGAACAGTGTTAATGAAAGCGGTTTCCGGCAGGAAAATGCTTACGGAAACGCTCAGGCAGCGCCTGTAAATGAGCAAGCGGCTGCCGCACCGCAGGTTAAGCCTAAAAAGAGGATAAGAAAAAGGAGAATTGCAGCGGTTTTGGCAGGACTTGCCGTAATCGGCTGCGCTGTTGGCTTTGGAAGAGGCAAGGGACTTGCTTTAAGAGAGCAGGGCGGCGGTATTGCAGCGGCAAACGGCGGAGATATTTATTTTAACGAAAGCGGCGACAGTGAGGTAACACCGATAGTTTATACAACAAACTATAGCAGTATTACCGAGGTGTTTAACTCTGTTGAAAGCTCTATTGTTAATATAAGCATGACTGTAAATACAACAAATTTTTGGAATCAGAGCTATGAAACCGAGGGCAGCGGCTCAGGTATTATTTACAAAATTGACGGGGACAATGTTTACATTGCAACAAACAACCATGTTGTTGAGGGCGCAAACAAGGTTTCCATATCCGTTACGGGAGAAGAACAGGTTACGGCAGCTCTTGTAGGCAAGGATGCCGCAAATGACTTAGCCGTAATTAAGGTAAGCAAGGCGGATCTTAACAATGCGGGAATTACAAATGTTAAGGCGGCTGAGTTTGTAAGCAGCGATACCAGTGAGATTGGTGAAACAGTGCTTGCGATAGGTAATGCTTTAGGCGAGGGAAAATCCGTTACTATGGGCATTATAAGCGCAAGAAACAAGAATATAAATATAGACGGCAAAAACCTTACCGTTATTCAAACGGACGCAGCAATAAATCCGGGTAACTCAGGCGGTGCGCTTGTTAATTTGGACGGCAAGGTAATAGGCATAAACACCGCAAAAACAGGCTCAGGCACTGTTGAGGGTATGGGTTACGCAATTCCGTCATATACGGCTGTTACAGTATTAAACCAGCTTATTCAAAACGGTACAGTTGAAAAGCCGTATCTGGGTGTTGTTTGCTACACAATTAACGACAGCTTCAGACAGATGTACAACATAAATATTTCCGGTGTGTTTATTCAAGAGGTCAGCGATGACAGCGCCGCCGAAAAAGCAGGACTTAGAGCTACCGATATTATTGTTGCAATAAACGGCACAGCAATTTCCACTCAACAGGATTTGCAAAGCATTATTTCCGGCTGCAATGTCGGGGACAGCATTGAAATTAAATTTGTAAGAAACGGCAGAGAGGAAATGAGTACAACTGCCGTGCTTGAAAACTACAACGAAAAGTTCTGATAAGGGAGATGCGTAAGAATGGATAATTATAATACAGCTCCGCAGGAAGCGGGTAAATATGACAAAAAACCTGTTAAAAAAGGGCATTTTTACAGAAATCTTTTAATTTTGGTTATAATTTTGTCTGTTTGCCTTGGCTCTGTCAGCTTTGGCGCAGCGGCGGCGGGTGTTGCTCCGAAAACCGCTGTTGAAAGCTTTATTGAGTCGGTTGTGGATAAGGCGAAGAATAAAGAAAATGAAGAAAATAAAGAAACCGAAACCGAGGAGCAAAGCGAAAGCAATAACGGAATTTTTAACAAATCAGATGATGCGAAGCCTATGTCTATGTCGGCAGAGAGCATTTATGAGGCTTCCACAAACAGAATTAACCTTATAAAGAATGTTAAGCCGTCTGTTGTCGCAATTTCCACCGTTTCTTATCAGGAGAATTTCTTTTTCGGAACTCAGCAGGTTGACGGAAGCGGCTCGGGATTTATGTTTGCAAAGGACAATGAAAATATTTATATTGCCACAAACAACCACGTTATAAGCGGCGCAAGCGATATTACTGTATTTTTGGACGAAGAGAAGGCTGTTGCGGGCAGTATTGTGGGAACAGACCAAAACGCTGATTTGGCGGTGGTTTCCGTAAAAATTAATGATGTAAAGGCAACGGGAATTGAAAAAGTTTCTCTTGCGGCATTTGGTGACTCTGATGAAGTTAAGCCGGGCGACCCTGTTGTTGCTTTGGGCAACGCATTGGGCGAGGGGATTTCAGCCACATCGGGTATTGTAAGTGTTATTTCAAAAAAGGTTAATATTCAGGGGAAAACTCTTACGGTTATACAAACCGATGCGGCAATTAACCCGGGCAACTCGGGCGGGCCTCTTTTTAACTCCAAGGGAGAGGTAATAGGTATAAATACGGCTAAATTTTCCAGCGAAGAGGTTGAAAAAATGGGCTTTAGCATTACCTCAAATGTGGCTAAGCCTATATTTGAAAAGCTGGCAACAGGGGCGTCTACCCCTACGCTGGGTGTTAGCGTAACCACCGTGCCAAGTGAGTATGTTTCCGAAATAGGTACCGCCGCAGGCGCTTATGTTGTTGAGGTTGTTGATGGCGGAAATGCAGCTATTGCAGGTATTTTGCAGGGCGATGTTATTACATCGTTTAACGGAAACAGTATTTTCGGGCCTGATCAGCTTGTGGAAAGCGTTAAAAATTGCAATGCCAATGACGTTGTGGAAATTGGCGGCTTGAGAGACGGGGAGCAGTTTACGATAACCGCTACATTGTACCCGCCCCAAAATTGATT
>CAYMAA010000014.1:0-25165 GCA_964388305.1 uncultured Lachnospiraceae bacterium
GTATCCTTGGGGAGAAGATTGCAAGACCCTTTGGCGGAGCTTGTTAAAATTGACCCGAAAAGCATTGGCGTGGGGCAGTATCAGCACGATATGGACAAAAAAAGGCTGGACGGCGCTTTGGGCGGTGTTGTTGAGGGGTGTGTAAACAGTGTGGGTGTTGACCTTAATACTGCGTCTGCATCGCTTCTATCCTATGTGGCAGGCATAAACGGCAGTATTGCAAAAAATATTATACTTTACAGAGAGGAAACGGGCAAATTCAAAAACAGAAAAGAGCTTTTAAAGGTTAAAAAATTGGGGCCGAAGGCTTATGAACAATGCGTGGGTTTTATGAGAATTTCAGACGGGGACGAAATTTTGGACAACACGGGAGTACACCCCGAAAGCTATGATGCCGCCAAAAAGCTGCTTAATAAGATTTGCGCAACGGAAGAGGACATTAGAGGAAACCGCACAGGCAGTTTATTAAAGCATATTAACATTAAAAATACCGCCGCCGAGCTTGGGATTGGAGAGCCTACCCTTGCGGACATTATACGGGAGCTTGAAAAACCGGGACGTGACCCCAGAGATGATATGCCAAAGCCAATACTGAAAAGCGATGTTTTGACAATAGATGATCTTGCGGAGGGTATGGTGCTTAAAGGCACTGTAAGAAATGTTATTGACTTCGGGTGCTTTGTGGACATAGGAGTTCATCAGGACGGACTGGTACACATAAGTCAGATTTGCGACAGGTATATTAAACACCCATTGGAGGCTGTTAAGCTGGGTGACATTGTAGACGTTAAGGTTTTAAGCATTGATAAGGAAAAGAACAGAATTTCTCTTTCTATGAAGCTGTAAAATAAGCTGCCGCAAGCCTGTTGTTATGCCTGCGGCAGCCGCCAACCAAATTTTCCGATTAATCTTGGTATTCAAAGCTTGCACATTCCGTATCGCACTTTTGCTTGGAGCAGTGACATTCACTGCCTACAACTATATCGGAAAGGGTGCAGTACTGACGGTTGCGGTCATGATGGCGGCAGGAGTCTACCCTGCATTTAATGGATTTATTTATTTCTGCCATATTTATCACCTCCATAGATTAAGTATTTGCCTTTTTTAAATTTATTATTCATAAAAAGGCTGCGGTTTACATACTATTTTTGCCGCAGGAATAATATACATTATGCAAAATTTAATTATTTCTTGTAAAAGAGAGACTTTTGTTGTATAATGTTCAAGAGAACTCTGTCAGGACATTTGCGAGTCTTTTACATATTATAGTTTTGAAGTATTATTTATGGCGAATTTGCTTTTGCCGAAGAATATGCGTATGGACGGGAGGTACAAGCTATGATTTTATCCGAAAGGGCAACTCAAGTTAAAACATCTGCCTCGCTTAAAATTACCGCACAGGCGGAAAAAATGAACATTAACGGCTATGATGTTATAAATTTAGGTACGGGAGAGGTGGATTTTTCCACACCTGCGCACATTAAGGCGGCGGCTATTGAGGCTATTAATAAAAATTTGCCTAAGTATACCGATGTTTGCGGAATTGAAGAGCTGAGAGCCGCTGTTTGCGACAGACTTTTAAGGGACAACGGTACAGCCTATAATACGGACAATATTGTTATTACAAACGGGGCAAAGCAGGCCCTTATGAACACAATTTTTTCCGTAGTGGGGCAGGGGGACGAGGTTATAATATCCGCGCCATACTGGCAAAGCTATATGGAGCTTGTTATGCTGGCAGGTGGTGTGCCCGTTATTGTTTACACAACCGACGAACACGGCTATAAAATGACTGTAAAGCAGCTTGAAAATGCCATAACCGAAAAAACAAAGGCTATTATTATAAATAACCCAAACAATCCCACAGGCGCTATGTATTCCGAAAAAGACCTGAAATGTATTGCGGATTTTGCCGTTAAGTATGACCTTTTTATAATTTCCGATGAGGTTTACGACAAAATGATATACAGCCAGAAAATTAAGTTTAAAAGCATTGCGGCTTTGGGGGAAGAGGTTAAAAAGCGCACAATAGTGGTAAACAGTCTTTCAAAAACCTATTCCATGACGGCATGGAGAATCGGCTACAGCGCCGCTCCTGCGGAAATTACCAAGGTTATGGCAAAAATACAAAGCCATTCCACATCTAACGTAAATGCGGTTAGTCAGTTTGCGGCACTGGCAGCTCTTAAAGGCGGCGATGAATGTATTGACGAGCTTGTTAACGAGCTTAAAAAACGCAGGGACTATATGACACAAAGGCTTTCAGATATGCCTTATATACGCATATTTAAGCCGTCAGGAGGGTTATATGTTTTTGTAAATGTAAGCGCTTTATACGGATATAATGTAAACGGCATTGAAATTAAATGCGGCAAGGATATTGTTAAAATTCTCCTTGACTATTACAATGTGGCTGTTGTGGCAGGTGACTTTTTCGGAAACGAGGAATTTATCAGAATTTCATTTGCGGCATCTATGGAGAGCATAGTAGTTGGTCTTAACAGAATAGAAAAGTTTATAAAAAACAATTTTTAAGCAGCTCCCCCCCCTTAATCGGGGGAGTTTTTTTACATTAGATTATATTTAATAAGCCAGTGATTTATTTGAATAAGGTAGGCAAGCATTTGAGGCCCGCACATAAGCTGCCCGAACCATGGCGTGCCGTAGTCCGACGGGGTTTCCATAAATTTTAATATGGCGGCTTTATCGAAAATTTCCAAAAGAGGGCAGTCCTTGGATATAATGGCTTTTAGCCGCTGTTTCAATATATTTTCGTAATTCGGGTTATAGGTTTTTGGGTAGGGGCTTTTTTTGCGCCAAATAATTTCTTTCGGAAGAATATCCTCACAGCTTTTTCTTAAAAGATATTTTGGAGTATTGTTTTGGGACTTTATGTTCCATGGCACGTTATAAATATATTCCACAATACGGAAGTCCGCAAAGGGCACTCTTGCCTCAAGTCCCGAGTGCATGGAGGTTCTGTCCATTCTGTCCAAAAGGGTTGTCATAAAGCATTTTATATTCAGATAGTTTATTTTTCGTTTTAAAAGTGTGGTTTTGCTGTCGGTTTTAAGGTGCGGTGTTTCCGCCGCAAGGCTTTCGTACTTACCTGTTACATATTCCCTCAGATGAAGTCTTTTTTTAACATCATCTCTCAGCATGCTCTCTCTTATGTGCAAATTTACAGACCAAGGAAATGTGTTTGCCATGTACAGATCCTTTCTGAAATACCATGGATAACCTCCGAAAATTTCATCGGCGCATTCTCCCGTTAACGCTACCTTGTTGTATTTTTTCACAAGTGAGCAAAAGTAAAGCAAAGAGGCGTCCACGTCTGCCATACCGGGTAAATCCTTGGCATCTGCGGCAGGCTCTATAAGGTCTGCAAGCATTTCCTCCTCACAGGTTAAATAGGTATGGTTTGTTTTGTACTGTTCCAGAACCATATCCGCAAAGGGGCGATCCTGCGTTGGCTGAAATGAGTTGGATTTAAAGTATTTATCGTTATTTTCAAAGTCAAATGAAAATGTATTCAATGTTTTGCCGCGGCTTTGCAGATATTTATAAGCTATTGCCGTTACAATGCTTGAGTCTATGCCTCCCGATAAAAATGAACACACGGGAACGTCCGAAACCATACGTCTTTTAACGGAATCCTCAATTAAAAAACGGGTATGAGCTAAAATTTCCTCCTCCGTTTCATTATTCGGCTCGGCTTTAAGCCGCCAATAGCGTACTTCCTTTTTACATTCTCTTGAAAAATACAAATATGAGCCGTACTTAACTTCATTTATACCCTTAAACACTCCGTTTCCCTCGGTACGGGCAGGGCCTATTGCCAAAATCTCCTGCAGGGAGTTGTCGTTTATTTGAGGAGTAATGCTTGGGTGGGTGAAAATTGCCTTTGGCTCTGAGCCGAAAACAAGACGTCCGTTTTCAACGGTGTAAAAAAGCGGCTTTACGCCAAATCTGTCCCTAAAGAGAAGTACAGCGTTTTCGGTACTGTCCCATATTGCATAGGCAAAAATTCCGTTAAGCATATTTACGGAAACAGCTCCGTATTCCATATATGCGTATAGTATAACCTCTGTGTCCGTTGAGGTTTCAAATACATAGCCTTTGTTTATTAAGTCCGCTTTAATTTCATCGGTATTGTAAATTTCACCGTTATAAATAATTATGCAGGTGCGGTTATCACGTTTTCTTATAATAGGCTGATTTCCGTTTTTTAAATCTCTTATTGTGAGTCTTGTTTGGGCAAGACCGTAGTGAGCGCCCAAACACTCTCCAACTGTATCAGAGCCTCTATGGGCAAGGGATATACGCATATTCTTAAGTATTTCGGTATAATATTGTGTATTTTTTGTAAAATCCTCGTCAAAGCTGCAAAATCCTGCTATTCCGCACATAATAAAACCTCTTGTAATTTTTATATTATATTACGGAATTTTTTATAAAATTATTACTGTAAAATTGTAACAGCACGTTACGGGTTTAATGATAAAATTTAAAAAAATGCTTGCATTTGATTTGGAGGTGTGGTATAATAACTTTTGTTTGTAAATACGGATATTCCTCTGGGACTGAGCTTTTTGCTTTTAAATATGTCTTTAAGAATGTCTATGGTGAAAGGAGGGGTTTTACCCATGAATTGCACAATTATTAAAGAAATTGAGGATGCTCAATTAAAGGAAAATGTTACTGAATTCAGCGTTGGCGATACTGTCAGAGTATATGCTAAGGTTGTTGAGGGTAACAGAGAAAGACTTCAGATGTTTGAGGGAACCGTTCTTAAAAGGCAGGGCGGCGGAGCTAAGGAAACCTTTACTGTTAGAAGGATTGCTTCCGGCGTTGGTGTTGAAAGAACATGGCCTGTACATTCTCCGCGTATTGACCGTATTGAGGTTGTAAGATACGGTATTGTAAGACGTGCTAAGCTCAACTACTTAAGAGATAGAGTTGGCAAGGCTGCTAAGGTTAAGGAAAACATTAATAAAAGAAGAAAATGATAAATTAAGGACGTGGAGCTTTCCTCGTCCTTATTTGTTATTGAAAGGACAGACAGTTTATGAATATACAATGGTACCCCGGACACATGACCAAAACAAAGCGAATGATGCAGGAAAATATTTCTCTTGTGGATATTGTTGCGGAGCTTGTTGACGCAAGAATACCTCTTTCTTCCAAAAATCCGGATATTGACAGGCTCGCCGCCAACAAAAAAAGAATTATTATATTAAACAAGGCAGACCTTGCAGACGAGGAAAAAACAAAGCTTTGGGTAAAATATTTTGAAGAAAGCGGCTTTAGCGTAATTTGCACGGACAGCAAAACAGGGAAGGGCGTTAAGGAAATAGGAACCGTTTGCAGAGAGCTTATGAAAGAAAAAATTGAAAGGCTAAAGGCAAGAGGCAGAATTTTTGTGCCATCAAGAGCAATGATTGTGGGCATACCCAATGTGGGGAAGTCCACATTAATTAACAGGCTTGTGGGGCGGACAATGGCAAAAACGGGGGACAGACCCGGAGTGACAAAAAGCAAGCAGTGGGTTAAAATTAAAAAGGATTTGGAGCTTTTGGACACACCGGGCATATTATGGCCAAAATTTGAGGATATGACGGTTGGCATAAGGCTTGGGGTTACGGGAGCTGTAAATGACGAGATTTTGGATAAAACGGAGCTTGCGGCAAGCCTTATAGGGGAGCTGAGGGAAACGTACCCCGAAAGGCTTGACAAGCGTTACGGCATTAAAATAAATGCGGAAATGACGAACTTGGAAATATTGGAAAAAATCGGTGAAAGAAGAGGCTTTAAAGCAAAGGGCGGCGAAACGGATTTGCTGAGGGCGTCTGTTATTTTACTTGATGAGTTTAGAGGAGGAAAGCTGGGGAGAATTACTCTGGAAGTACCCGAAAATTAATTGAAGATGTATTATGCGTAATTAATTCATTAAAAATACAGGTATAAAATATTTGCGGCGCGGCATAATAGCTATATATAAAGCGAACAGTGATTTAAGCGTAATAAGCGGCTGTTAACAAATTATTTATTGTTCGTTTTATAACTTTAATTTTTTTGGAGGTACTGCAATGAATAAGAGAAGCAGCAGAGAATCTCAGAACAACCGGAGCAACAATAACAGCAACAACAATGAGTGCAGCAATGTGGAATTTGCCAACGAGCTTGACGTAAACAAGAACAGCAGCAGAAATTCTAACAGAAATGCTGAAAACAACGCAAACAGAAAAGACAGCGAGTAATTTTTTCGGCGGTTATTCCGCCGTACATAAAAGGGGGGATTAAATATGAATATAGTTTTACTGGAGCCTGAAATTCCCGCAAATACGGGGAATATTGGAAGAACCTGTGTGGCTTCGGATACGGTTTTGCACCTTATTAAGCCTTTAGGCTTTAAAACGGACGACAAGAGCCTTAAAAGAGCAGGGTTGGACTACTGGCGCAATTTGGACGTAAGGTACTACGAAAGCTATGAGGATTTTTTGGAGAAGAACCCCGATGCGGAAATTTGGTATGCCACAACAAAGGCAAGGCGTACTTATGCCGATGTAAGCTACAGCAAAAACTGTTTTTTAATGTTTGGAAAGGAAAGTGCGGGCATACCCGAGGAGATACTTGCGGCTAATGAAAGACACTGTATAAGAATACCTATGGCAAAGAGTCAAAGAAGCTTGAATTTATCCAACTCCGCAGCTATTGTACTGTATGAGGCGCTTAGGCAAAACGGTTTTTTAAATTTGGAGGAAAAGGGATATTTGCACAGGCTTAAATGGATTGAGGAGTGATGTACATAATGGAAGAATTTATTAAAATTATGGAAAGGCTTTTAGGTGAGGACGGCTGCCCGTGGGACAGGGTGCAGACCCACGAAAGCATTAGAAACAATTTTATTGAGGAGTGCTATGAGGTTGCGGACGCTATTGACAACAGGGATTTTGACGGACTGTGCGAGGAGTTGGGAGATGTTTTGATGCACATTGTGTTTCATTCCATACTGGCGGAAAAGGAGGGATATTTTACCTTTGACGATGTTGTTGAGGGGGTTTCCCGCAAGATGGTAAGCAGACATCCTCACGTTTTTGGAAATGCCGAAGCGGACAGCGCCGATGAGGTTTTAACAAGCTGGGAGGAAATTAAAAAGAAGGAAAAGGGTTACAGGGATACGGAGGATGTTTTAAGAAGAGTACCAAAGGCTTTGCCTGCTCTTATGAGAGCGGAAAAGCTTGTGAGCAAAGCAAAAAAGTACGGTGATTTTGTTACAGACCCGAACAAAACCATTAACCGTATAAAGGAGCAGATTGACAAAATAGACGATGAAAAATGCCTTAATACGGATAGAGAGGAAATTATTGGCAATATTCTTATGAATTTGGCGGAATTATCAAATTTTTTTGAAATAAATCCCGAATTTGCCTTGACAAATGCCTCAGAAAAGTTTATAACTATGATTAGGCGTGATTGAGAGTTTATACTCTTGTCAGGCAAAGAAAATATTATTATTATATTAGGAGGAGTTAAAAAATGAATAAAACAGAATTGGTTTCTGCAGTTGCAGAAAAGGCAGGACTTAGTAAAAAGGACAGCGAGAAGGCAATTAAGGCATTTGAAGAAATAGTTACTTCAGAGCTTGTTGCCGGCGGTGAGGTTAGGCTTGTTGGCTTTGGTACTTTCAGTGTAAAGGAAAGAGCCGCTCATGAGGGAAGAAATCCTCAAACAAAACAGCCTATGCAGATTGCCGCTTCCAAATCTCCAAGGTTTGCTGTAGGCAAGGCTTTAAAGGACGCTGTAAACGGAAGATAATTTATTACTGATAAGGCTTTCCTTTGGGAGAGCCTTTAGTTTTTTGGAGGCGGATATGAGGCTTGACAAATATTTAAAGGTATCCCGAATTATTAAAAGAAGAACCGTTGCCAATGAGGCCTGTGACGCAGGCAGGGTGTTTGTAAACGGCAAAGCGGCTAAGGCAGGGTTTAATGTAAATGCAGGGGACATTATTGAAATTAAATTTGGCAGCAGCACAACAAGGGTTGAGGTTTTGCGTGTTGCGGAAAACGTAAGAAAAGATGATGCGGAGGATATGTACAGAAGATTATAACACTGCATAAAAAACAGTTTGTACTAATATACTTTATAGGAAACACCGGATAACCGGCATTTCATTAAAAAACAATTTTTTTGGAGGTATAGTATGGCTGAAGAAAGCAGGATGTTAAAGAATGTTGTTATTTTGGAAAACAGGGAAAAGCTGTCTGTTACGGGTGTGCTTGATGTTTTGAGCTTTGATGATTTAAGCATTATATGCGAGTGCCAGAAGGGCGCGCTTATTATTAAGGGGGAAAATCTGCACGTTGGCAGGTTGGATTTAGACAAAGGGGATATGGACGTAGACGGAACAATTAACAGCATTTCTTATGAGGACAAGGGTTTGGACAAGGGTTCATTTTGGGGGCGGTTATTCAAATGATACTGCCTATGGGTGAACAGGGGTTTATTTTCCTGCTGATTTGTTTTACGGGCTTCTGTTTTGGCTGCTTTTATGATGCTTTTAGAATATTAAGACGGCTTATTCCGCATTTTAAAGCGGCTGTTTTTGCTGAGGATATTGCTTTTTGGTTTATTTCGGCTGTTTTTATGCTTTATATGCTTATGGGCATTAATTATGCGGATGTAAGAATATATATGACGGTTGGGTTTATAGGAGGAATGTTTGTTTATTTTAACACATTAAGTCCTTACGTTATATGCTTTGGCACAAGGCTTTTAGGATTTTTGTTTAAACCCGTAATTTTATTTATTTTTCTATTGAAAAAAAGGGCTAAATGTGGCATAATAATTATAACAAAGGCTTTTAACCGTACAAAGGAGATGTTAAAATGGCGGCTGTTAAAAAGAAAAAAGTAAAACCCGGGTTTTGGGTTACATATATTATTGCTATTGTTGCCATGCTGTGCCTTTTTGCTGTGGCGATGTTTAAAACATTTACCGTAAACAAGGCTTATTTGGCTGAAAAAGCTGAGCTTGAAGATGAAATTGAACAGGAGGAGAAGCGTAATGCGGAGCTTTCCATGGAGGGGGATTATTATAAATCCGACGAATATTATGAAAAGGTTGCAAGGGAAAAGTTAGGACTTGTTATGCCTAACGAGATTTTGTTTATAAACCAAAATAAATAGAGAGGATTGTTATGGGACTTACAGAAAAAATATTTTGTGCTATGACCGAGTATGAAAACAGTCCCAAAAGGATACAGCACTTTGTTAAGGTGTGGGCATTTGCAAGAATGATTGGCTTGGCTGAGCAGCTTGATGAAAGAGAGCAGCTTATACTGGAGATTGCGGCTCTAACTCACGATATTGGAATTAAGCCTGCTCTTGTTAAATACGGCTCTTCCGCCGGAAAGTATCAGGAAGAGGAAGGCCCTTACGAGGCTGAAAGGCTGCTTAGCCGCTTTACGAATGACAGACAGCTTATAGACAGGGTCAGGTATCTTATTGGGCATCACCACACCTACGATTGCGTTGACGGGACGGACTACCGCATACTTATTGAGGCGGATTTTCTGGTAAATGCCTATGAGGATGAGCTTAGCACGGAAAGTATTAAAAACGCATACGAAAGCATTTTTAAAACAAAAGAGGGAAGGCGGATCTTAGAGGAAGCCTATCTAAAATAAGAAAGGGTGTTTATTATGGGATTTGGTATGAGAGGGCATGATTTATGCTCTAAAAGAAGCTTTGAGGAGTTTTGTGCCGCCGTTAAGGAGCTTGGGGTTACTGATGTACAGCTTGCTTTTAAAAAATCTATTACGGATATTAAGTTTGATGCCGGTATGTATTCTCCGGGGTTGGGAAATTATTTAAAAAGGACTCTTGACAAATACGGAGTTCATGTTGCTGTGCTTGGGTGCTACATTAACCCCACAAACCCTATTGAAAGCAAAAGGCAGGCAGAGGTTGCAAAATTTATTGAGCATTTGAAATACGCAAGAACCATTGGCGCAGATATGGTTGGTACGGAAACGGGCAGATTTGACCCCAACCTTAAATTTAACGATGCGACATATACCGAGGCGGGTTATCAGCTTCTTTTAAAAAGTATGAGAGAGATTGTTGACGCTGCTGAAAAGTTAGGTGTTATTGTGGGGGTTGAGGGTGTTGCCACACATACGCTGTACTGTCCCGAAATGATGCTTAGGTTTTTAAGGGATATTAACTCTCCTAATGTGGAGGTTATTATGGATCCTGTAAACCTTTTAAACGAAAAGAATTATAATGAACAGGACAAAATAATTAACAGAGCCTTTGAGCTTTATGGCGACAGAATTTCCGTAATGCACATTAAGGACTGTAGGTTAGAGGACGGTGTTCTTAAGTTTGAACACGTTGGCGACGGCTTTTTACATTTTGAAAACGTGCTTAAAAACATTAAGTTTAAAAAACCGTATATTACAATGCTGCTTGAATGTTCTACACCGGAAAGGTATCATTCCGACTGTGAGTATTTGCGGAAAATTTATGACGGTATTTTGGAAGAGTAACGCAAAGAGGGAGATTGCCGCAGGGTAACTCCCTTTAATTTTGAGGTATTGCGCAGCAAAAGCTCTGAGGTTTGTATAGCGGCGGCTGAGTACGAATATCATTGACACAGTATTAAAAAAACAGTTGATTTGAAGAAAATTATGTGATAAAATTAATTTATTAAGGGGGAGGATATTAATGGTTAAACCAAAACAGGGCGGCGCATTAAGCGACTTGTTAAGCGCCGTCAAAATACTTAATATAGTGAGCATTTGTATATTTGTGTTTGGCATTGTAGCTATTGTTTTAGGCGGAATTATTTACGGAATGGGAAAGAACTCCGCAGGACTTGACGCAGAAACTGTTGCACAGTACAACAGTATTTCACAACAGAGATACACTGTTGCGGAAGGTGACGGCTCTGAAGGTGTTAGCGCCGAAGATACGGCTGAAAACTCAACTGCCGAGGTAACACGCACTTATACAAGAAACAACAGATATGCCGCAGGCAGTGATGACCCGACGGAAATGGCTGATTATATTAAAAACATAGGTAAAATTATTGTAGGCTTTGGCATTTTATGTATGATAATGAGTGTTTTTGGCTTTATAGCGGCAAGGGGTAAATTTGCTCTGCCTGTATTTATAGTAGGGCTTATTATTACAGTTCTTGTGGCGGCTGTGTTCTTTTTACTTACCGATAAGTTTACATTTATTTATTTTCTTTTGTATTTCATTTATACACTTTGCTCGGGAAGCATTGCCTTTAAAAAAGCAAAGCAGGGAGCTTGACCAGGTTTACAATATTATTAACAACAATAGCAATAACAAACGGGTGATATTAAAAAATCACCCGTTTTAATATTATTATATGAACAATTATTGATAAACCGAACATAAAGTAGAATATAGGTTTTTTTGTTTTATGGCGAAAAATTTGCATACCCAAAACACCGCCTATTCCGCCGCCCAAAAATGCGGCTGCAAAAAGGTGAGCCTCGGGTATTCGCCATTTTTTATGGATTGCTTTAAATTTATCTATGCCCATAAGAGCAAAAAGCAGAAGATTTATAAATATGTAGTAATAAGCTATCATAATATATATTTTGCCGTAACAAACAGCATTATTTTTCTCTCACTATATTACGCCAGTTAAGATCGCCTCTATCCAACGCAAGAAGAAGCACCTCCGCTGTTGCAAGGTTTGTGGCAACGGGGATATTGTGCATATCGCACAGCCTTAATGCGCTGTGAATATCCGGCTCATAATTTTTGGGAGCAACAGGATCCCTAAGAAAAATAACAAGGTCAATATCGTTGCTTGCTATTTGCGCGGAAAGCTGTTCTTCACCTCCCAAATGCCCTGCAAGATATTTATTTACAGGCAGGTTGGAGGTTTCTTCCACAAGTGTACCCGTTGTACCTGTTGCAAACAAAGTATGGTTGCAAAGTATATGACGGTAAGCAATACACAAATTTTCCATCAGAATTTTTTTGTTGTCGTGTGCTACTAAAGCAATATTCATTACAATCACCCCTCAAACATTGATTTTTGCTTTTTCATCCCCACATTGGTTACTAAACCTATGCCAATCATATTAATCCACAAAGAGCTGCCTCCGTAGCTTACAAAGGGTAAGGGCATACCCGTATTTGGCAGCAGCCCCGTTGCCACGCCTATATTGACAAAGGTTTGAAAGCCGATCATACCTGCTACCCCACAGACAAGCAGCCGACCCAAATTATCCGACGCTTTTACACCTGTATAAATACATCTTGCAATAATTAAAAACAAAAGTGTAATTACGCCTAAACAGCCGATAAAACCAAACTCCTCGCCTATAACGGAAAATATAAAATCGTTATAAGACTCCGGCAGGTAGCTCAGCTGATTAATTGTGCCTTTATAAAGACCTTTACCGCCAAGCCCTCCCGAGCCTATTGCCCAAATTGAGTTTTTTGTTTGGTACATGGCAGGGTCGTTGGAGTTTAAACCCCCAAAATGAGAAGTTAGCCTGCTAAGCTGATATTGGTTTAAAACCTTGCTTAATATAATATGCTCATCGGACATAATATCCAAAAACAATATTATACAAACAGGTATTATTATTGCGAGGCATATAAATATATATTTATATGATAAGCCTCCGCAAAACAGCAATACCAGCGCTATGGCTATAATTACCAAGCTGGCGGAAAGCGACGGCTGAACCTTTATTAATATAAAGGGTATTATTGTTAGTACAAATATAACAAACAATACACTTATATTATTAATCTTTTCCGATGATTTGTCAATAAATTTTGATAAAGAAATTATAATAAATATTTTTGCGAACTCCGAAGGCTGTATACCGAATATCCAACGGGAAACACCATCACCGCTTCCAAACAGCAGTACAAGCAATAGGAGAGCCAAATTTATTATATAAACAGGTATCCAAAAGCTGCAAATAATGTGATAATCAATAAAAGCGGCGGCGAAAAGCAGTATTAAGCCTGTTGCAAACCATATTATCTGATTTACGGCTTCTCCCTTAAAGCCGTAAATGTTTGTTCTTGTCGCACTGCTTATGGCTACTATGCCGAAAACCACAAGCACGGTAATTAAGCCTAAAAGCAGTATATCAAATGAAAAAATTTTGTTTTTTGTGTGCATATTTATACCCTTAAAATTATCTGTTAAAAATATTTATAATAGGTACGGAAACATATAATACAGGCTGATTTAATGTTGACGACTGAGAAATATGTATATCCGTATTATTTTTATCAAACTCCATATAGTTGGCTATGGCTGAGAGAATATCCGCTCCTAAGCTTTCCATTGTTTCAGCGGAATAGGATGTTCTGTCCTTTAAAATTACTTTATTAAGTCTTTCCATAGCTACATCCTTAGTATCGGTTTTTTTATTAAAAATTTTAGGCAGCATTACCTCAAAACTCCTTACGCAAATATTCTTTTAAGCCTTGCAAACAGACCTATATGTTCTTTTTCTTCCAAGTTGAGAAAGGGTATTTCTTCCCCCAAAATTCTTTTGGCAATGTTTATGTAAGCCTTTCCCGCAAGGGAATTTTCATTAAGCACAACAGGCTCGCCGTTATTTGAGGCTATTATAACCGCACTGTCATCAGGCACAACACCGAGGGCGTCTACGCTTAAAATTTCCTTAACATCATCCAAGTTAAGCATATTGCCTTTTTTAGTCATTTCCGGACGCACACGGTTGAGCACAAGCTTTGGCGATTTAAGTCCGCCCGCCTCCAACAGACCTATTATTCTGTCCGCATCTCTTATTGCGGAAACCTCCGGCACTGTTACCACGATTGCCTCATCTGCCCCTGCAACGGCATTTTTAAAGCCCTGTTCTATGCCGGCAGGGCAGTCTATAAGTATATAATCGTACTTTTCCTTTAATGAGCCGCAAAGCTTTACCATTTGCTCGGGGGTTACAGCGGTTTTATCCTTTGCCTGAGCCGCAGGCAGAAGAGTAAGGCTTTGCATATTACGGTCTTTTATTAATGCCTCGCTTAAACGGCAGTTCCCTTCAATTACATCTGTTAAATCGTATATAATGCGATCCTCCATACCTACAATAACATCCAAATTTCTCAGTCCTATATCAGCATCCATAAGAAGCACATTTTTGCCAAGCTTTGCCAAAGCCGTTCCTATATTGGCAGAGGTGGTTGTTTTGCCAACGCCGCCCTTGCCCGATGTTACTACTATAATTTTTCCCATTATTATTCCTCCTGAAGTTTGTTATAAAACAATTTTAACAGAATTAAGAACAGATTTCATTACTTTTTATAAGCAAAATGTTTCAGCAAAGTGTTTATTTTGTCAATGTGTAATAATTTTTTTGCTCCGTGCCGCTATACATTGTCATATATCGTGATATTACCTTTTTAGCAAGGTTTGGAGCGGGGCCTGTGGCGGAATCGTTGCCAAAGGGAATTATTATTGATACGGCTATTTGAGGGTCATCGTAAGGGGCAAAGCCAACAAATGTTGTATGCTCGGCTCTATCGGAGGACTCCTGCGCTGTTCCGGACTTGCCTGCAACCGGTATTTCAAAATTACTGAAATAGCCTCTGAGAGTACCTCTTGAACCGTGAGTTACCTGATACATACCCTTATGCACCGTTTCCACATTTTCGGGGTCAAGCTGTAAATCCTCCTCAAGCTTTGTTGTATAGGTATAAACATCTTCCGTTTCGTTATGGTTTGTTACCTTTTTAAGCAGGTGCAGTGAGTTGCGCTTTCCGCCGTTGGCAACAGTTGCTATATATTTATTAAGCATTGCGTTTGTGTAGTTGTTATATGACTGACCTATTGCCGTACGGATAGTATCGCCGTCGTACCATTCCTTTTCGCTTGGGTCGGCATCGGGATAGCGGTTTTCGTAAATATACTTTTTATATTCGGGGGAGGAAATATTGGAGGGATAGTCCTCACGGGAATCTAAAAGCTCATAAATTTCAGCGCCTGTGGGACTGTTTAAGCCAAACTTTTCCATCCATTTATTAAGCACGGTAATACCCATACGGTAGCCTAACTCATAAAAAAAGTAATTACATGAAACCTCCAAGGCATAGGTTGGAGATACCGAGCCGTGAGAGCCTTTGCCGCCGCCTATCCAGCAATGCGCATAGGGCAAACCGGCCTTTGTAAAGGTACCCTCATCATAGATTGTTGTATTTCTGCCAATAATTCCCTCCTGCAGAGCCGCAAAAAGAGTTATCATTTTAAATGTGGAGCCGGGCGCTCTCGGCTCGGTAAAGGGACGGTTTACAAGGGGAGTTGTTGAGTCCTGACGGAGCATATTATAATAATCGTTATTAAAATTGTTTACAAGCTCGTTATTATCGTAAGAGGGATAGGAAACCGCCGCAAGTATTTCTCCCGTATTAACATCGCTTATAACTACCGAGCCTGTGCAGGGATCCATTTTTGTTTGGGCAGGCTCCAGTTCGCCGCTTTCCAAAAGCTGAACAACGGCGGAGGATGCTCTTATTTCTTCGTTTAAAAGCCGTTCGTAAATACCGTCTGTTTTATCAAGGCTGTTTTGCTCATACATACATAAAAGAATTTGCCTTACGGTAACATCGCCCTTTTCAACCCCATCGGAAAGAATTTCACCGCATTTAGAGATGTCGTCCTCCGCTTTTGGGTCTGCGGCTCTTATATAATTTCCAAGCTGTTTGGAGCAGCCGTCCTGAGCTTTTAAAATATCCGTTATATTAACAGCTCCGCCCTTTGCCATAGCTGCGCCCATATCAACGGCGGTAAAGTTAAACTCATCGCTGCTGCCTGTTAAACGGCTTATAAGTGTGGTTTTAAGAACGTCCTTTAAGTCCCGGTATACTCCTTTTTGAAGCTCGGAGTCTATTGTAAGAAAAACATTATTGCCCGCAACGGGCGGCTGGGAGTATTCCTTAATTGCGGAAATTCTCCTTCCCATACTGTCCACCTCGACATATTCCGTGCCATCCGTGCCGTTAAGCTCCAGCTCGTAGGCTTTTTCAATGCCGTCCTGTCCTATAATATCGTTAATTTTATATCCGTATTTTTCATATTCCTTCAGCTTGTCCTCGGATATTGTTCTTATATAGCCTAAAATATGGGAAAAGGCTTCGCCTTGGGGATATTGCCTGAAATAGTCAACATCAATATAAACCCCGGGGAATGAAGATGAGTTTTCCTCCAAATAAGCGATAGTATTTTGAGATACGTTTTTGGAAATTACCACAGGCATATATTTTGAATAACGCTGAAGATAGAGAGTGCTTCTTAAAGAAATAATTTTTCTTGCCTCTGCGTCTGTCAGGGCAGGGGAGATGTCAAAATTTTCTCTTAAAGCATAAAAGCACTCCGAGGCATTAAGGGTTTCGTCCAGACCCATATCCTTTTTCCAGCGGACTTCTCTTGCTTGGGTATAGTCCTCCTGAAATACATAAGGCTTTTCTTCGGAAATGGGAAAATTATCCTCAACCTCTTCGCCGTTTTGCTCCAAATAGTCAACAAGGCGTTCAAGCACGTCATTAAGGTTTTCCACCGATACTCCCGAGTCGAAGTTGACAGTCCAGGAAGAATAATTTACCGCAAGGGGGCGGCCCATACGGTCATATATATTGCCTCTGGGGGCGGTAACGGGTATTTCCTTAATGGTAGTGCCTAAAATTTGAGTATTATAATAATCCCCGTTAATTATTTGCAGTATATAAAGCCTGCATATTAAAATTACAAATAAAATCAAAATGCCAAAGCCCACAATTAATAGCCTGAAAACGGGGGTGTCGGCATATCTTTCTAAAAAATCTCGCATAGCATACCTCTGTTAAAACAATCTGCGTTTGTAGCTGTTTTTGTTGTTTAAAAGCTCCGTCAAAACATAAATTATGCGGTACAAAAAAGCGGATACAAGCACTGTATAAACAAGCTCCGGCAGAATAACAGGCAAAAAGAAGCCAAACAAATTGGGATAACCCTTTAAAAGCATATTTATTAAATAAAACAATATGCTGTAGAAAAGATCCGCTGCTGCGCAAAGCACAATGGGCATCAAAAAGCTTTCCTTATAAAATGCCTTAAAAAAGTAACCGCAAATAAGACCAAGAAGGGCATATATAAACATATTGCAGCCCAATGCGGGGGCAAAAAAGCTGTCCTGCAAAAAACCTGCGATTAAGCCGGTTATAATTCCGTCCTTTTCCCCCTGCAAAAAGGCTATTGAAACAACAAGTATAACCGTTGTGTTTGGCTTTATGCCCATTATGGCAACCGCTTCAAAAAAGGTTGTTTGCAGTATTAAATTGACTATTATCATTAAAATATAGGTAAAATATTTCAAATCATTCACCGCTTGATTAATTATTTTCCGTTGTTTGCGCAGTTTCTTCCGTTAAAGCTTCCTCCTCGGTATAAGCGTTATCCTGATCGGTTGGGGAGGTAATTATAAGCACTGTGCTTAAATGCTTAAAATCCACATTGGGAGTAACGGAGGCGGTTTTTGTGGAGGTATCTTCAGCATTGGCAACAGACGCCACCTTGCCTATGGGTATGCCCTCGGGGTAAATTGTGCTGAAGGAGGAGGTTATAATTTCGTCACCCTCCGTTATTTTTGAGGCGCTGTCTATAAGCTCCATTTTGCACATACCCCTTTTGCTGTAGTCCCCTTTAATATAGCCTGTATCTCCCGTTCTTATGGACATGGCGCTTACCGCATCTCCGTCGTCTATAATGGAGATTACCTTTGAATAATTCGGCCCGCACTCGCTTATTCTGCCTACAAGACCGCCTTGGGATATTACGGACATATTTTTATCAAGTCCGTCCCTTGTGCCTTTATCTATAACAAAGGTATTGTACCAGTTACCGGGGTCCTTTGCTATAATTCTTGCGCCTGTGGTTTTATAGGAATTATATTTTTGGCTAAGGTCAAAAAGCTCTGTAAGCCTTTTATTATCCTCTTCCAAAAGGTCTATTTCGGATATTTTCAGCATCAGCTCTTCATTTTCGGCTTTAAGAAGAGCGTTTTCGTCTATTAGGCTGTTTATATTTGTAACGGCGGAAAACCTTGTGCCAACCCAGCTGCCCGCGCTGCTAAAAGCCTTTGTTACGGGGGTTAAAACAACACCTATTGTTTTTTCAAAAAGGGTTGGGGCATAGCGATGAGCGGAATACAAGCCTAACGCTATACAAATTACTGCCAAAATACAAATAAAGGATTTTTTATGTTTATCAAAAAAATTCATACAGTACCTCTTTACATACGCAGTTTACGGGAGGTTATAAGAACATTTTTAAGCGCGTCTATATGCTCCAAAACAGCGCCCGAACCGTTGGCAACACAGTTAAGCGGCTCGTCCGCAATATGAACGGGCATACCTGTTTCAAGAGAAACAAGGGCATCCAAGCCTCTTAAAAGAGCGCCGCCGCCTGTTAAGTAAATTCCGCTTTCCATAATATCCGCAGAAAGCTCGGGAGGAGTTTTTTCCAAAGTGGTTTTAATGGCGGAAACAACCTTGGCAACAGGCGCTTCCAATGCCTTTAAAACGTCCTCGGAGGTTATTTCTATATTTTTCGGCAGACCTGTTACAAGGTCACGTCCTCTGATTTCCATAGCAAGTATTTCGGACTCATCATCTAAGTATGCGCAGCCTATATTAAGCTTTATATCCTCTGCGGTACGGTCGCCTATGGCAAGCTTATAGTTATCCTTAATATAAGAGGAAATTGCCTGATCGAAAGCATCGCC
Organism: uncultured Lachnospiraceae bacterium; assembly: GCA_964388305.1. Lineage (GTDB taxonomy): Bacteria > Bacillota > Clostridia > Lachnospirales > CAG-274 > JAJQCI01. The sequence continues at coordinate 18,797 of CAYMAA010000014.1, forward strand.
TGCAACACGCTCGGAAATTGCCGTTACTATACCCCCAAGGGAAATTACCGCAACCTCGCTTGTGCCGCCGCCTATATCCACAACCATACTGCCTGTAGGCTCTTCTACTCTCAATCCTGCGCCTATGGCGGCTGCCATTGGCTCTTCCACAAGGTAGACATACTTCTCTCTTGTGCCTGCGGCTATGGCGGATTCTATAACAGCGCGTTTTTCAACCTCTGTAACACCCGATGGCACGCATATAACTATTCTGGGGCGAGGCCCGAAAAATGAATTTTTATAGGCTTTATTAATAAAATATTTAAGCATTGCCTGAGTAATTTCAAAATCCGCAATAACGCCGTCCTTCATAGGGCGAATGGCTACTATGCTGCCGGGGGTTCTGCCAATCATTTCCTTCGCTTCGTCACCTACAGCCAAAACCTGCTTTGTTTCCGTATTTACGGCAACTACCGACGGCTCATTAACAACAATGCCCTTGCCGCGCATAAACACAAGGGTGTTTGCCGTGCCTAAATCTATACCCATATCTTTTGTGAAAATATCTTTAGTGAACATATCTTTTCCTCCGAATTTGGTTTTTGTAATTGGTTATGAGAGCTTATTGACAGCTTAGTACAAATATTGCCGATTGCATTACCGGCATAAAAACAGCTCTACGCATATTTACACAAGGCTGTTATTTTTTAGAATATTGTACAGTGCATTAACATTAAGTCCCACCACGGTAAAGTAATTTCCGTTAATTTTTTCTATAAATAATGCTCCCTTGCCCTGTATGCCGTATGAACCCGCCTTATCCATAGGCTCGCCCGATTGTATATAGGCAATAATTTCTTCTTTTGTTAATTTGCTCATTGTTACCTCAGTGCAGTCGGCGCAGGTAAGGGTTTTAATACTGTTCTCGCATTTAATTATAAGGCACATACCCGTATAAACACAATGGGTATTGCCCGAAAGCCTGGAGAGGGTATTAAAGGCATCTTCTTTATTTTTAGGTTTGCCTAAAATTTCATTATTTAAAACAACAATTGTATCGGAACCTATTACGGTTATGTTTTTTTCTTTCAAAAAGGAATTAAAAACGTCTTCAGCCTTAATTTTGGCAAGATATTCAACCGTTTGAGCAGGTGTTAAACCCTGCGGAACCCGTTCATCGGCATTTGAGGGTTGAACGGTAAAGGCAATATTTAATGCTTTTAACAGCTCCTGCCTTCTGGGAGATGCCGACGCCAAAACAAATTTCATATTACCACAGCTTTCTGTAAATAAAAATGGCTATAGCCATACCTATAATGCCCGCTATTGTAAAGTTGAATGTTAAGCCGAGCTGAAGCTTAATAATTACAAGATCCAGCTTGAGAGGGGAGGTAAGACCTACCTGCTGACCGTAGTTGAGCCAGTAAAGCCCCGGGACTTTATTTGTAAGCTCTCCCAAAAATCCGCCGATTATAAGACCTGAGAGCATAACCATTATAAATACTATGCCGCTTCTTTTGCCGTTCATAAACTACCTCCGATACAGTTTGTATTATTAATTTTTGTTTTAGGGACAAAATCCCTTGTATACTATTCTATACCAAATTCGGTTTGTTTTCAATACGCTTTTAAAAAAATTTTCAATTCTTATGAATTGTAATTTGGAAAATTTTTAAAAATGCTTGACAAGGGCGGAAGTTGAGGGTATAATTGTTACCGAATGAAAATTAATGTTCCTTTAAGATTACGGGTAAGTTTAATTATGCCCTTATGCTTAAAAATATGTTTTATTAAATGGAGGAAAATTTCATGGCTAATATTAAATCCGCTAAAAAGCGTATTTTAGTTATCAACAAGAAAACTTTAAGAAACAAGATGATTACATCTGCAACAAAAACAGCCGTTAAAAAGGTTATTACCGCTGTTAATGCAAACGACAAGGAAGCTGCCAAGGCTGCGCTTATTGCCGCAACAAAACAGTTGGATATGGCTGCATCAAAGGGTGTTTATCATAAAAATACTGTTTCAAGAAAGAAATCTCGTCTTGCTAAGCTTGTAAACAAGCTTGGATAATGCTTGATAATATTAAAGGGCGCAGTCCTGACGGACTACGCCCTTTTTTAATGTGTGTTCCGGTTGATACAGCTTAAGGCTTTTGGTTATACAAAAGTGTTTCGGCTGATGTTTGTTCTATATATTCGCTGTGCGAGTCCGCATCAAAATCTCCCGGCAGGCAGATAAGAGAGGAAAGGGGGATACACATAAAGCCTGTTTTTGCCACGGCATATTTATAGGTAGAGTTTGAAAGTGTATTTTTTATATAAGCCTCTTTTATTCCGTCACCGTTAAGATCTGCCGTATGAATGATTGTATCCATGGCGCTTTCCGAATTATAGGTACGCCAAAGCAGCGTAAAATCCGAAGAATAAACATACAGGTTGGTTTTATCGGTTATATAATATACCGTTGTATTGTCATTATAAATGTCTGAGCGGTTTATGCCGTAAACACCGTGAACAAAGCTGTGGTTGTAAGTGTTTTGCCCTGTATTTAAGTCTATTACAGAAACTGAAGTATTTGCGGCAAGAGTTACCGTATTTTCATCGTACAATATGGAATGAAAATTATCTACATACAGCATAAAGTCCTTTGAGTTGACGGGGTTTAAAAGGCTATCCAAAAAAATGACCTTTTGAGATACTTTTCTGCCGTCATCGGTTATATTGCCTGCGAGTATGGCGCAATCCCCGTTTTTATTAAATGAAAGAGCCAGCGGTGTATAGCCTAAATCCGCATAGGAGTAGGACTTTGAAAGCTCAAATGTATTTGTGAGCAGTGTATAAAAGTTTATTGTATTGTTTTCTATTGCCGCAACTATGCCCGATTTTGGACTTATCTCCGTAAAATCCGAAAAAGGGAGGTTTATGGGGGCGGCGGTATATTGAACACTGTCATCACTTAAATTTTCATATTTTGTTAAATAGGTATTATCCAAAAAAACGGAAGTATCCGAAAGGGAGTAGATATTGTTGTTAATAGTATAATAGGCGCACAAAATGCGGTTGTTTTTAAAGAAAAACCTCGCTGTTCCGCCTAAATCCCCGTTGGTATGGTATATATCCACGGCAGCTGTAGCGGTTTTTTCTCCCTCAGTCCAGTCATCTGCGGCATAACCCATACTGTCGCTTATGGCTTTAAGCTCCGCATTTTCCTCATCGGAAAGAGAGGGTGTGCCGACACCGAATTTAATGCTTTCGGGTGTATAGACCCAGTTATAGTATTGAAGCTCTGTTTGCATAATTGAATTGTATATGGATTGATCCTGCTCTGTAAGCTCATAGGAAGATTCAGGCTCTTCCTGATTTTGGCAGCCTGACGCTAAAATCAGGCAAAGGGCAGGCATAAATAATATTCTTTTCATCTTTTTTTCCTCTTTTATTAATACTGTAATAAAGATTATACAATATCGGGGAAAACAATTCAATTTCAAGAATATTATTTAGAGTTTACTTTTTTGTTACAAAAAAGCGAAAGTAACAGCTATTATTACAGGAAGTGTTAAAATAAGCGCAAGCATAGACTGTACAACGGTAATGGCGGCGTATTTTGGAGAACAGTTATAGTGTTCGGCAAAAATAATGTTCATAGAGCCGCAGGGGAGAGCCGTTAAAACAACCATTGTGCGCGGAAGAACGCCTTTAAAACCCAAGGCATGGAGTATAGCCGCCATAGCAAGGGGAAGTATTAAAAGGCGCAGAGATGTTACTATATAGGCTGATTTTGTTTTGAAAAGCTCACTTATATTAATATCGTTAATTTCACAGCCTATAATTATCATTGAAACCGGAAAAACCATATCGCCCACGCTTTTAATTGCGGGCATAAGTAATTTTGGTATGGATATGGGGGTAAAGAATATAATTATGGCGGCAATGCAGGCTATTGTTACGGGCTTTGTAAATATTGCCTTTATATCAAGCTTATTTCCGTTGCTTAAAAGATTTATGCCGTATGTATAAATAAGTACGTTATAAAACAGATTGTAAACAACGCAGTAGAGAGTGCCTTCCTCGCCGAAAATTTCTCCCGTTAATGAAAAGCCTATAAAGCCAACATTGGCAAAAACTATCATTGTTATGAAAACGTGCCCGGAGCTTAATGAAATATTCAGGCGGCGGCTTAATATATTTGCCAAAAAAATAGCGGTGATGTAGTAAGCAAGACAAATTATTGCTGAAATTCCCACATTTTTTGCCAAAGCCGTACTGTATATACAGTTTGACACCTCTAAAATATTAAAGGGTACAATGCCTGTAACAAGCAAACCGCTTAAATTTTTTTGCATTGAGCTTGAAATTACTCCGAAATGCTTTAATACAAAGCCAACCGCCACCACAAATATTATTTTAACAAATATTTCCGCTATAAACATATATTCACCCATATTTTCTCAAACCTTGTTACGGGTATATTTTAGTACCGGGAGAGATATTTGTCAACCGCCGCAAAAAATAAAAGCCATATTACCGGCTAAGCTTTGGAGAGGGCGGCTTTATACTCCTGATTTGCTTTGCTTTAATTTTACGTTATACTTGACTGAAGTGCGAAAAATAATATATAATTGACTAAAGCATTTATATATATAAAGGAGAATAAATTAATGAAAGAATATGAGCAGACTGTGCTTGAAAGAATTTATCAGTCTTTTGTTTGCGGAGGCGACAGCCTTAATTTTAAATTAAGCAAAGAAAAAAATGCAGCAAAATTAATTGCCGCATTAAATTTTTTGGAACAGGAGAGCTATATAACAATATTATCCAAAACCGACTCCAACATAAAAGCCGCCGTTACCGACAAGGGCATTTCCTTCGGCAACAGCGCCGTATAAGCTAAGGGCGGCTCCGACACTGCTATTCGGCGGAAGGACGCCTTTCATTAAGAGAAAATATACAGCCGCAGTAGTTCTGCCTGTAAAGTCCGTATTCTGCCGAAAGCTCTATGGAGCGTTTATAGCCGTTTTTCTTTTTAAAGTCGGAAAGCAAATATTTACTGCTCCCTTTTGCGTTTTTTTGACCGATGCCGTTAAGAACAGCGGCATTTTTTAACGGACTTATTGTAAGAGTTGTGGTAAAATAGTCGAAGCCTGATTTTTCCGCCAGTTCCGCTGTTTTTTCAAGGCGTAAGGCGTAACAGGCAAAGCAGCGTTCGCCGCCCTCCTTTATATGCTCCAAGCCTTTAACCCTATTGTAAAAATCCTCGGGGATATACTCTCCTTCAATAAAATTCACCTTATTTTTAACAGGCAGTTTTCCTATAAATCTTTTAATTTCATTAACTCTTTTAAAATACTCCTCACGGGGATAAATGTTTGGGTTATAGTAAAAAACCGTTATTTTAAAATATTCAGCCAAATATTCCAAGCAATAGGAGCTGCAAGGGGCGCAGCAGGCATGCAAAAGCAGAGATGGCGCAACCCTCTCCGCTTTAATTTTTTCAATAATTTTTTCCAGTTCCCTTTGATAGTTGATTTTGTTCATATCAGCCTGAGATATATTCCGACGCAAGACCTATAAACTCGCTGTTTGTAAGCCTTTTTGTATTTTCGGGCAAGGAGAATATCTTTTTAATTGTTTCTCCTCCGTCCCTTTCCCAAGCGCTTTCAATAGCGTGCCTTATAGCTCTTTCAACTCTTACCGCTGTTGTGTTGTACTCATCGCCTATTGTAGGATAAATGGTTTTTGTAACACTTTCGATAATTTCCTCGTTGCCGACAACCATTAAAACAGCAGACCTGATATATCTGAAGCCTTTAAGATTGGGGGTAATGCCCACATCGTTAAGCATTTTGGAAATTTTCTTTCTTGCATCGGTATGCTTTTCTTCAATAACGGACTCTGTGGAGGAAAACTCCCTGCTTTGAGCCGATACCGTTACAGGATTTACAATGTCTTTAATTCTGTCAATTACAACCTCTGCCTTAACAGGCTTTAGCATAACATAGCATACTCCCATAGCAAATGCCTTTAATATAATATCTTCGGAATTTACGGCGGTTAATAAAATAACCTTTGTTCTTGAGCAGTCTATGCTCTTTAAAATGCCAAATCCGTCCAATCCGCTTAAAAGCAAATCCATAATAATAACATCGGGTTTTGTTTTATTAATAATATCCAAACCCTCCATGCCGTTATCGCTGTTACCTGCCATTTCATATCCCGAAGTGGCATTAACGATTTCCAAAAATTTGTCTGTAAAAACCTTGTCGTTATTCAATAATAAAATTTTCATAATAATCTGCCTTTCATAATTAAATTACATCATATTTTATTTTACCTCAATTCTTTCATTAAACTTAATTATATATTAAAAATCAATTACTTTCAACAGATT
>CAYMAA010000015.1:0-24251 GCA_964388305.1 uncultured Lachnospiraceae bacterium
GTAGCGTAGCTTGGTAGCGCGCCTGAATGGGGTTCAGGAGGTCGCAAGTTCAAATCTTGTCGCCCCGACACAAAAAAATCGGCTGAAAATTCAGCCGATTTTTTTATTATCTTCCCGCAAAGTCAATACAAAGGATATGCCATTTATACGGCTTATTTGTTATCCCTGACAGGCACAATTTCAAGCCAGTATCCGTCGGGGTCGGTTATAAAATAAATACCCATAGCAGGGTTTTCAAAACAAACACAGCCCATTTCCTTATGGAGCTTATAAGCCTCATCAAATTCCTTTACTCTAAAAGCCAAATGAAACTCGCACTCGCCCAAATTATATTTTTGAGGGTGGTCTTTAAGCCATGTAAGCTCCAGTTCAAAGTCGCTTTCATCATTTCCTGCAAATACAATAATGTAACTGCCGTCTTTAGCCGTATTTCTTCTTTTTTCTCTAAGTCCCAAAGCCTTTTTGTAAAATTCCAGGCTCTTTTCAATGTCGGAAACATTGTAATTTTCGTGTACCATTTTAAAGTTCATATTAAACCTCCCACTGCTGCCCCGCAAACTCAATAATTTTAACATTGTCTGCTTTGGCGCCTTTCTCCTGTTTGTATTTTTTAATTATAGAATACTTTTTCCAAAAGTGCATAGGAAAAACAGCCTTAAAGTCAGCCATAGCCAAAAAGCTGTCCATACCTGCGCAATAGTCCTCACCCTGTCTTGGGTCAAGCGGAATAAACCCAACATCAAAAGTCCTGCCCTTTAAAGGCTCTGTATATTTATAAAAATTTGCTCTCATATTGTTGTTGTAAGCCTTTGTTTCGCCGCTCCAAACCCACAGGTTTAAATCTCCGCTGTGATAAACCGCTTTTCCGTCACACCCAACAATAAACGCAACGCCCTCATCGGTAGATTTAAGTGTTTCAACAAAAACACCGTCAGCCTCAATTTTTTCATTTGCCTTAACATAATGAATGTCAATGCCGGCAAAACCGCGCTTTATTTCCCATGACAGAATATAAGTAACATTATGTTTTTTTGCCAAATCAAACACTGCGGGGTTAAAGTGGTCATTATGGAAGTGGCTTGCAAAAACAATATATTTTTTATTTATATCGGGAATTTCTCCCGTATAATAGTCAAACAATAAGCAGTGGTTTTGGGTTTCAGCCATAAATCCGCTATGCCCTATATATGTTACTTTCACAACATCACCTCTTTCCTATGCCAAAAATCTCCCCAAACGGGGAGATTTTCAACCGGCTGATTTTCTCTTTTTTGCCGTACTTCTTTTAGCTTTTCGTTTTACGGGCAAAGGCTTTCTGTTCTCATTATGAATATAAACAGGCTCTGCGTTATTTTCAACAACGTCCTTTGTAATAATACACTTTTCAATTGTTTCATCATCGGGCAAAGAATACATAATGTCCGTCATAAAGCCTTCTAAAATCGCCCTTAAGCCTCTTGCGCCCGTTTCCTGTTCGATAGCCTTTCTTGCAACGGCAACAAGCGCCTCTCTTTCAAATTCCAAAATTACATTGTCAAGCTCAAACAAGTATTTATACTGCTTTGTAATAGCATTTTTGGGTTTTGTAAGAATATCCACAAGCGCCTTTTCGTCCAAATTGTCCAGGCTTACAACAACAGGCAGCCTGCCTATAAGCTCGGGTATAAGTCCAAATTTATGCAAATCCTGCGGCATAACCTGCTTTAAAATATTTTCGTTTCTCAGTTCCTTTTGAGATTTATTCTCGGAGCCAAAGCCTATAACCTTGTTGGCAATACGTCTTTCAATAACCTTTTCAAGTCCGGCAAAAGCGCCGCCGCAAATAAAAAGTATATTTGTGGTGTCTATCTGCAAAAAATCCTGATGTGGGTGCTTTCTGCCGCCCTGAGGAGGCACATTCGCAACAGTACCCTCCAAAATTTTTAAAAGCGCCTGCTGTACTCCCTCGCCGCTAACATCTCTTGTTATAGACGGATTATCGGACTTTCTGGCAATTTTATCTATTTCATCAATATATATAATGCCTCGCTGAGCCTTTTCAATGTCATAGTCAGCCGCCTGTATAATTTTAAGCAGAATATTCTCCACGTCCTCGCCAACATAGCCTGCCTCGGTTAAAGATGTAGCGTCAGCAATGGCAAAGGGAACGTGCAAAAGCTTCGCAAGGGTTTGCGCCAAAAAAGTTTTCCCAACACCTGTAGGGCCTATAAAAAGTATATTGCTCTTTTGCAGCTCCACATCATATTCCTCGCTGTCTATTCGCTTATAATGGTTGTAAACAGCCACAGCAAGAGCCTTTTTGGCATCGTCCTGCCCAATAACATATTCGTCAAGAATACGCTTCATTTCGGCAGGCTTCGGAAATTTAAAATTACTGTCAAAATCCTGTTCTTCCTCGCTGCCCTCATGCATTATTTCATATCCCAGTTCAATGCACTCATTACAAATGCAAGCGTCAATCCCTGCAAGCATTTTTGTTACATGATCCTCCGCCTTGCCGCAAAAAGAGCATCTCATTCTTCCATCTGTTTTTAAAGCCATAAAACTACTCCTTTAGAGTTTATTTGGTGTTTTTTATAACATCATCTATAAGACCGTAAGCCTTAGCATCTTCTGCCGTCATATAGTTATCTCTTTCCGTATCCGCAACAATCTGTTCATAGTCGTTGCCTGTGTTTTCTGCAAGAATTTCATTCATTTTCTTTTTGATTTTAAGAATATTCTCCGCTTGAATTTGAATATCCGTTGCCTGCCCCTGAGCGCCGCCCATAGGCTGATGTATCATAATTTCGGAATTGGGAAGAGCAAACCTTTTGCCTTTTTTTCCTCCTGCCAGCAAAAATGCCCCCATGCTCGCCGCAAGACCGATGCAAATTGTGGAAACATCAGGCTTAATATACTGCATGGTATCGTAAATTGCCATACCTGCCGTTACGGAGCCTCCCGGAGAGTTGATGTAAAGACTTATATCCTTGTCGGGGTCCTCCGCAGCCAAATATAAAAGCTGCGCCACAACAAGGTTTGCGCTGACATCAGTTACCTCTTCTCCCAAAAATATAATTCTGTCTTTCAAAAGTCTGGAGTAAATGTCGTAGGAACGCTCCCCTGCGGCGCTTTGATCCACAACCATAGGTACTAAGCTCATAAAATCCCTCCCTGTTTCAGTTAATATAAAGGTACTCTGAAAATATTACAGTTTTGTAAAAATCATAATTTTTAAAGACGCCCATAAGTTATTCGGCAACTGCCTCGCTTAAAACAAGATCTAAAGCCTTTTGAACACCAAGATCCGTTTTTAAACTGTTCTTTTCGTCTAAAGACATAATCTCTTCAAGCTTAGCCTTATCAATATAGCTTTCACCGGCAATTCTTTCAATTTCCTTGTCAAGCTCTTCCTCGGTAATTTCAAAATTTTCAATTTCGGCAATCTTTTCAAGAACAAGCCTGCCCTTAACCTGCTTTTCAGCCTGAGGGCGGAAGTTTTCCTTAACAGCCTCCTCCGTTGCGTTTATCATTTTAAGATACTGTTCAACCGGCATACCTCTGTATCTTAAAGAGTTTGCGAAGCTGTTAAACATTTTGTCCGTTTCGTTTTCAAACATACACTCGGGCACGTCTATTTCCGCAATGTTGCCGAGTACTTCAATAAGCTGCTCTCTCTTGCGGTTGTCTGCCTCGGTTTTTCTTTTCATAGTAAGTTTAGCCCTTACATCTGTTTTATATTCATCAACGGTTTCAAATTCCGTTGTGTCGGAAACAAACTCGTCGTTAAGCTCAGGCATTTCCTTAACCTTAATGCCGTTTACCTTAACCTCAAATTTTGCGGGCTTTCCCGCAAGGTCGGAAACTCCGTAGTTTTCGGGAAAGGTTACGTTTACAACAACCTCATCGCCAACACCTGCGCCCACAAGCTGATCCTCAAATGTATCTATAAATGAATTTGAGCCAAGCTCAAGCACATAACCCTCAGCCTCGCCGCCTTCAAAAGGCTCATCATCTACATACCCCTTAAAATTAATGTTTAATGTGTCACCAATAGCGGCAGGTCTGTCAGCAACATCAACAAGCCTTGCTGCTTTATCTCTCTCCTCATCAATAACCGCATTAACGTCCTCATCGGTCACTTCAACTTTTTCCTCGTTGTATTTAAGTCCCTTGTAGTTATCAATTTTAACCTCAGGCTTAACATAAACCAAAGCCGTAAAAACAACCCCGTCGTCATCAAGCTTTTCAATATCTATCTGCGGCTTGCTTACAACCTGAGCGCCTGTTTCCTTAACAGCCGCCTCATAAACATCGGGAAGAATATGGTTGATGGCGTCATCGTAAAAAATTTCTTTGCCATACATTTTTTCTATCAGCTTTCTCGGCGCTTTGCCCTTTCTGAAGCCTTGAATGAAAATCTGACCCTTATTCTTGTTGTAAGAATACTTCATACCCTCTTCAAACTTTTCTGCATCTGCGGAAAAAGTAATTTTCACTTTATTCTTTTCTACTGTTTCCAATGTACTGCTCATTATAAAATTTCCTCCTAAATTGTATATCAACATTAAGTATAATAATATAATATTTTTGCGGAATTGTAAAGTATTTCCTTAAAAAAAGTCCAAAATAATTAAATTTTTATTATAAATGCTATATAACCTCCGTTATAATATCCTCAATAGATGCATCGGTAATTCTTTCTATATAATCAATTACATTTTCCATAACGGAATTTACCACAGCCGCATCGTTGCTGACGCAGGCAAAGCCTATTTCCATGGTACGGTGCTTGTCGTTGCTGCCTGTTTCCGCAATGGATATGTTGAACCTGTTTTTGCACCTCTCAATAATTTTTTTAAGCTCCATTCGCTTTTCTTTAAGAGAATTGACCCATTCGGCATACAAAACAATTTGAGCGCTTCCTATAACCATAAAACCGCCTCTTTCGTGTGTTAATAAACAATGTCCTCAAACAAAACGGGCAGCTTTGCTTTAAGCTCCTCCAAAAGCGGTATCGCTATCTCCCTTATTTGAGGGTGAGCCGCCTTGTCGCACCTCATTCTGAAAAAGTGCCGCCACTCCCTAAAATTCATTGTAACAACAATTTCCGTTTTCAATGAGTTGGGTAAAATAGACCTTGCCTCCTGAGGTGCGGCTCCCTCTTCAAGCATTTGAAAATACTTTTTTTCAATAAAAGCAAGAGTTTCCTTCCATAGCTCCTTGTTTACACTGCCCTCTTCCCAAAAGCTTGTATCTATAAATGTCAGCTCATTTCCAAACTTATCTCCGCTGTAGTTGCAATAGCGTGTAGATTCCTGGGAATAGCTTGCAATTCTATGACGCACTATCTCGTGGCTTACACCCCTGTCGCACACAAAACGCACCGTCAGCTTTTCATGCTCAATAACAGACTCATGCCCTCTTTTTATAATGGAAGCAATAAATCTCTCCGCCGAGCCGTCCTTAATGCCGCCCTCGCTTTTGTAACACGTTCTGCCTGCCTTTTCTATGTTTTCCATAATTCTTTTAGGGTCTATATCGTCCACAATGGTATATCCCGGTTTAATTATTTTCATTTGTTACATCTCCGTTCTGTATTCCAATGCCTTGGAAAGGGTCACATCGTCCACATATTCCAAATCGCCCCCAATAGGCACTCCGCTGGCAATTCTTGTAACCTTAACCCCCAAAGGCTTTAAAATACGGGATAAATACATAGCTGTAGCCTCTCCCTCCACATTGGGGTTTGTCGCAATTATAACCTCCTTGATTTCAGGAGTGATCCTTTTAAGAAGCTCTTTAATTTTAAGCTTGTCGGGGCCTATGCCGTTAATGGGGCTTATTGTGCCGTGAAGAACATGATAAGTCCCCTTAAACTCCTTTGTTTTTTCATAAGCCGCCATATCCCGAGGATCCTCCACCACCATAATTGTGCCGTTGTTCCTGATAGGGTTTTTGCAAATATCACAAACGTCATTGTCCGTCAAATTACAGCAAACAGAGCAAAGCCGCATTGTTGCCTTTGCGTTTTTAATCGCTTCCGCCAATGCCTCTGCGTTTTCCTTTGGCATATTTATTATATGAAAGGCAAGACGCTGGGCGGACTTGCCCCCTATGCCGGGCAGCTTGGAAAGCTCCTCAATAAGCCTTGTTACAGGTTCTCCGTAATAATTCATAAAACCACCCGCATATTAAAACAATCCCGGTATGCCTGCCCCTCCGGTAATTTTGCTCATACTGCCTGCCGTTGCATCATCTACCGTTCTTATAGCCTCGTTTACCGCCGTTAATATAAGATCCTCAAGCATTTCCACATCATCGGGGTCTGCCACATCAGGGTCGATCTCTATCTTTTCCACTGTTTTGTTCCCAAGCATTGTCACCTTAACAGCGCCGCCGCCCGAGCTTACCTCAAACCTTTTCTCTTCAAGCTCCTTTTGCATATCAGCCATTTGCTTCTGCATTTTCTGAGCCTGCTTCATAAGATTGTTCATATTCATACCGCCAAATCCGCCGTAACCGCCTTTTGCCATAATGTTCCTCCTTGAAAATATAAATTATAAATTAATATGTTAATGTATTTCAATATTATTGAATACAATTTTATCCGCCAAATTGCTAATATCTTTTTCCTCAACGGCAGACTCGCCGCCCCTTTCGCCGTCCTTTTCGCCGTAAATCGCCTTGTGCCGCCTGTCATAGTCCTCCTCCAATATAGGCTGCACATTAAACTCCCTGTCAAAAACCTCAGTCAGCCTGCCTTTAAGCTCTTCCATGTTTCTTAAACAATAGTCGTATAATGCCGTATGCGGACAAACAAAATACAGCTTATCTCCCTGCAAATACCCCGGCTTTATATTCCGCATAAATGTCTTTCTTCCCGATTCCTTAAAGGAATTTCTAAAGCTGTCAAAATTTTTAATAACATTTTCAATATCCTCAGGCACAGCCTTTTCAATAATCCTTGCATCGGCAGCTTCCTCATTCTTTTCGGCATTAACGGTGTTGGCGGCAGGTCTTTCCGCAGGCAGAGCTGTGTTTAAAAGATTTTCCTCCGCCAGCCTTTCAAGCTGCTCAACCCTTGCCAAAAGAGAGCTGTCCCCGTCTGCCCGGGGCTTTGTTAATTTAATAAGAAAAACCTCAAGCCGTACTTTAATGTTGTCTGCGTATTTAATATCGTTTAAAAATGAAGAAAATGCTGATATAAGCTCAATAAGCCTGTCACTCTCCAAAGCAGAGCCCTGTTCCATAAGCCTTTTTATGTTTTCCTCGGAGTAGTCCAACGCAATACTGCCATGGTTTGCGTTTTTTGCAAGAAGAACATTCCTTAAATGAACAATAAATTCACTTATAAAACGGTTTAAGTCCCTGCCCTCGTTAAAAACTCTGTCCGTAATTTCAAGCGCGGCTTCTGTATTAAAGGTGCAAACAGCGTTTGTCATCTCAAAAAACACGCTTTTGTCCGCAGAGCCTATAACCTCCAAAACCTTGTCCCTTGTAATTTCTTCTCCGTAATAAAATGAAATGCACCTGTCCAAAATGCTTAAAGCATCTCTCATAGCGCCGTCACAAACACCGCTTATAACATTAATTGCCTCTTTTGTAATACTTACGTTTTCTTTTGCCATATAGTCTGAAAGAGCTTCCGCAACGGTGGCGGCAGGTATTCTTTTAAAATCAAACCTTTGGCATCGTGAAAGTATTGTAACGGGTACTTTTTGAGGGTCTGTTGTGGCAAGTATAAAAACAATATGCTCCGGCGGCTCTTCCAATGTTTTTAATAAAGCGTTAAAGGCCGCCAGACTAAGCATATGAACCTCATCTATAATATATACCTTGTATTTACCCACGGCAGGCGGATAGTTTACCTCTTCCCTCAACTCCCTTATGTTGTCTACACCGTTGTTGCTTGCCGCGTCTATTTCAAATATGTTAAAGCTCCTGTTTTGGTCTATAGCTTCACACATTTCACAGTGGTTGCAAGGCTCTCCGTTTTGTAAATTTGTGCAGTTAATTGCCTTCGCAAATATTTTTGCGGTAGATGTTTTGCCCGTGCCTCTTGTGCCGCAAAACAAATAGGCATGGCTTACCCTGCCGCTTATAAGCTGATTTTTAAGAGTTTTAACAATATGCTCCTGCCCGCAAAGTCCGCTAAAGGTTTGAGGCCGCATTTTTCTGTATAAAGCAGTATAAGCCACAAAATCACTTCCTTAAACTACCGAAAAAAAGGCGGTTTTGAACCGCCGTAATATTTATATTAAAAAATCCCATGCGCCTTTTAATCGATAATACGCTCAAAGCGTTACTTTGGCAGTTAGCTCAAAACAAGCTGCCCCGCAACACACGAAGTGCTTTGCTTAGTGCTGCTTCCGTCAGGATCTGACACGGTTCACAAGGTTCCGTTGTGCGGGACTCATTCGTCAACACCACTTACCAAAGGCAAGACCCCCAAACGCAAGACCTCAAAAAAAGGCAAATCCCCCTACTTTAGCGGATTGTAGGTTACAAGGCACCGCTATCTCCCCGGTCTGCATGGGAAAATTTATATCAGCTGAAAACTGATATAATTATATAATTAAATTTGCCCATTGTCAACCATTTATTCTTCTTTTTGAAAAAACGGCAGGCTTTATAGGCGGAATTAACAGCTAAAAGTCCCTCCGTTTTATAAGCGAAGGGACTTGATTTTTAATAGTTTTCGTCCTCAAGAAGAGTTATCACTACGTTTTCTTCAACAATATTTTCCGTATTAAAGTATTCCTTTTCGGTATTTTTTGCAGCTATTCTTATATTTTTAAGAGTTACGTTTTTAATAGGCTTTTCGGGCAGACCGCATATATGCAGGGCTGTTCCGCTATGCGTACAGGTAACGTCCTCCATAATTATGGACTTAAATTCGGGTATTTCTTCAGGCTCTACCTGCTGACCGGCATGAGAGTCTATATCGTATCCTGTTGTAAACACAATGGCTTCCTTCGGAATATGCATCATATTAATATCGTGGATATAAATATCCTTAATTACTCCGCCTCTGCCTACACAGCTTTTTAGCTTAATGCCGCAGTCCGTGCTTATAAAGGTACACTCGTTAATTTCTATATCATGAAGTCCGCCGCTCATTTCACTGCCAAGCACAAATCCCCCGTGACCGTGATAAACAGTGCAGTTATAAACATAAACATTATATGTAGAAATTCCTCTTTCACGCCCCTCGGCATTTTTGCCGGACTTCATGCAAATTCCGTCATCACCCACATCAAAGCTTGAATCAATAATTTTTACATTATGACAGCAATCAATATCTATACCGTCGGAGTTTTGCGCCGTATCTGAATTTGTTACATTTATATCCATAATTGTAATATTATCGCACATAAACGGATGAATACTCCATGCAGGCGAATTTTTAAAGGATACGTTTTTAAGAAGTATATTATGGCAGTCCTCAAAATACACAAGGCATGGTCTTAAAAAATCCCTGTATTGGTAGCAAATATCGTAGTCTTTAAGCTTTTCGCTGTAGGAACTCAGCTCCTCATAGCCTTTCATTGCGTTTTTGGTGGGCCACCATGTTTCTTCTCCCTCTCCCAAAACATTTATTGAACCGCCTGATGAAATAAGCTTTTTCCAGCGCCGGTCTGTTACTTTAAATTTTTTTACGGGCCGCCACGGATCGCCTGTGCCGCTTATAACGCCCTTGCCCGTAATGGCAATGTTTTTAGCTCCCTTGGCATTAATAGGTGATGTGCAGCGGTAAGCCTGACTCCCCTCATAATTTACCATTGTAAGAGGATAATCGTCCACTTTGGAAGAAAAGAGGAGAACAGCGCCTGATTGCAGATGAAGATTTACATCGCTTTTTAATGTAATAGGCCCTGTAAAGAAAATCCCTCTGGGTATTGTAACAATGCCGCCGCCGTTTTCAGAGCAATAAGTAACGGCATCGTTAATTGCTTTTGTATTATTGGTAAAACCGTCACCCACAGCGCCAAAATCGGTTACATTATAAATAGTATCCTTAAATTCAGGCTCGGTAACGGTAAAGCTTAAATACTTCATTATTAAACCTCCGTATTTACGGGTATCTCTAAAAATCAGGGTGAAACCAATTACAGGCGGTATTTTCAAAATCAGGTAAAGTAACCGCAGAAAAAGCTTTCGGCATATTGGCAAAACAATAATTTTTAAAAAATGCCCTTTAGTAAAACAATATCATAATTAATAAAACACCGATTGATTTGCGGAAGCAAATTTTATCCGAAGGACTGATTTATCGGCGCTTATATAATTTAATTGTAATACAAAAGGGCAAATAAAACAATAGTTTTTTTAAAAAATATAAATTCTAAATTTTATGGGTTTAATTACCGTACCTGCCTTTTTTGTAGTCGGCATAGGTAAGGGTTTCTTCGTTATTAAAAATTCTGCTTTCCTCAACTTCCGCCAAAAATATTTTATGGCTTCCCAAAACTCGCTCATCAACAACATTACAGGACAAATAGCTGTTGCAGTACATATTCAAATAACAAATCCCGTTGGAGCTTCTTTCATAAATCGCATTGTCCTCAAACTTATTTTTATCCTCACCGCTGACAAAGCCAAAATGAGCAATGGTTTCCTTCGGCACACTCTTTGTAAATACGGAAACATTAAATTTTTTGGTTTTACTAACCATTTCACAGGTTTTAGACCCTATATTTACGCCAATCAAAATTCTTAAAGGCTCCTCACAAACCTGCGCAACCGTGTTTACAATGCAGCCGTTGTCAAAGGAACCGTCCCTTGCGGAAAGTAAATACACCCCGTAAGCCAAACTTCTTACAGCCTCACTATTCAAAAAAACCACCTCTGCAATAATATTGTATAAGCAGTTTTCCCAATAATACAAAATTTATTCACCGCAAACCGTTTTTGCAATAACCGCCGCCAAAGGCTCGCAGGCGTTATACGCCTCTTCAACCGTGTTTGTTTGTGCGCCCAACTCAATAAGGGTAGACAAAGGCTTAAAATGTGTGGAATATCTGTAAGCATTAATGTAAATTCTCCTTGCAAAGCCGGGGTACATTTCGTCTGCGTTAACCTTCATATTGTAGCTTAAAGCCAAATTGGCTTTTAAATAAGGGTTTTCAAGTCCCTCTGCCGCTACAAGCTTTCCCTTTTCCCATATTCTGCAAATACCGTTAAAAAACATAACCTGCGCCGCCTTTTTTCCGTCAACCTCCGTAACAAGCCTTGTGTTTTCGCCCACACCGTCCCTGTGCAGGTCAATAACCATCTCCACCGTAGGGTTGTTTTTTAAATACTGCCTTATAACAGGCTCCATACGCTCATAAGCTCCCAATATGGAAACCTGTCCGTTTACATAGTCAAACCTGTCAGTAACGTGCAAACACTCTATGCCGTACTCGTTCTCCAAAATTCGGCAGAGCCTTTCTCCCACTCCCACAATGGTGTCCTCACTCACTCCCGCTCTGCTGTCCGCAAAAGCCTCGTGGCTGTGAGTATGAAACAAAAGCACCTTCGGGCCGCCGCCATTTTTGCTTATGGTCAAATCCTCTTTTTCAAAATCGCTTACATTAAATAAATCCTCCGTCATACCCGTTTTTCCGTCTACAACATAATACCTTTTTTTAAGCTCTTCAACACTTGCGGTATTTTGGGAAACAGCTATTTGTTCTTCCTCAAACAAAATTCCGGGGTTAAATACAAGCCGGGGACTTGCAACAAAAACCTCTCCTCCGCCTAAAATCAGCATACAAAAGCACCTTATCATTCCCAACAAAATAATTATAAAAATTAAAAGCCTCATAAAGAAAGAGGCTCTCGGTTTATGTCTGTTTTTGATTGTTCTTCTGCCCATAAAATACCCCGTTTCCAAAAGCTCTACGTTTTATTTTATGCCCAAAAATAAAATCCTATGTCAGTTAAACATTAAATTCATATACATAGGACTTTTATCAGCTCCGTAAAAGTAAGCCATACCAAATTCATCGCCCCCAAAAGGCATTTTTGCCATTGCTTTTTCAATGCCAAGCCTGTTTAAAGCCTGCCCGGCAGCCTCCTGCCTGCCCATAACCTCGTCAAACGTAACTTTGCCGTTTTCTGATGAATAAAAGCAGTACCCAGCAAGCTCGCTGCCAAAATACAGTCCCAAACAGCCTCCCCCAAATTTGCGGTACATATCCGTCATACATTTAAAATACTTCTCTCCACGCTTAATATGCAAAATATCCTTAAGCTCTTTTTCGTAAAGCAAATCCATTTCCTTTGGAGAACACTCCTCAAGCCTGCCATTGCACTGTGCGGCAAAAATCTCTTTTTTATTAATGTAAAAGGCGCTTTTGTACCCCAACCTGCCGTAAAAATCAAAAAGCTCTTTGCTTGCAGGTATCAGTACAGACGCCGCCCTGCCCCTTGCCATATCCTCACTGTGAGATTTTTCCAAAATATCCCTGCAAATGCCCTGTCCCCTGTACTGAGGCAATGTTGCAACACTGTATAAATAGGTAACTTCACCCAATCCGGCAACGGAATAAACAAGCTCCGCCGCCATTCCGGCAATTTTACCCTTGTACCTGTAAACAATAACATTTATTGAGTTAAAAAAATTATCATAAAACCAATCGCAAAACTTCTCCTCGTTGGGAAAACAGGCGTTGTAAACATTCTTTATTTCATTAAAATCAGCTTTTTCGGCATATTCAATCAATATAATACCCTCCGTAAACCTGCCCCATCATTTCCGGAAGATACGACAGCTTTGCTTTTCTCAGTCCCTCAATTCCCATATCCTCTTCCCTGTTTATATACCTGTACCCTGTCAGATTTCTTCTTGCAAACTCATTGTTTATTAACTGATATGCCCCGTTGTACTCAGGCAAAGCCTTTTCTATGTTTACAACAAAAACATCAGTGTTCATTTGTGTGCCAAGCGTCATTGCAATAACCTTTCCGTCCAGCCGTATAAGTCCTCCTTTAACCCCCAAAGCATAAATATTATCAAGCAAAGCCTTAACGGCAGCGGTTTCTCCCTCAAAAATGCCCTCGTCATCTCTTGTATGCGTCCACATAAGCTGAAAGGCATAAAACTCCTCTCTGTTAAATTCGTCCAGCTCCTCAAAATTCCATCTTCCGGCATAATCATTTTTAAACTTGTTTAAATGATTTCTCTTTCCGTGGAGCTTTTTACCCTTTAGAGTTATAAGGCTTTCAGAGGTGTAAATATAATCTGCCGAATTTCTGTCATATTCAAAATGTACTTTATCGCCAAACTCAGCCTCCATTACCTCCTTTTGCCACTCCGTAACGGAAAACAGCTTTATTTTTTTCCGCCCTGCCTCTTTCTTTAAAACATCAAAGGCTTTTAAAAACTCTTCTCCGTCCTTTTTTCCTTTAGGTAAAGTATACCCATATTCCCCGTCTTTTCCGCTTCTTAAAATCAAATAATTGTTAAAAATCGCAAAATCCGTTTTGTAGGCATACTGCCATATATATAAATCCGCAAAATTGTGCGCGCATAAAAATTTGTCCTCATTTTTAAGAAGCTCCTCAACAGGTTCCTTGTCCTTAATATCAAACCTCTTAAATTCAAGCAGCTCACTCATTAAATAACCTCATTTCCGTCTGTTTATTATATACACATTATATCCCTCAAAAAAATATTACAAACCCCCAAGCAGCATATCAAAAGTAACCTGCCTTGTTTCAGGCATACCCTTAAAAAGTCCGCTCTCTCTTAAAAGGTCTATAATTGTTTTTCCAACTCCCGCCTTGTTCGCAAAGTCCTCCACGGTTTCAAACCTGCCGTCACGTCTTGCCTCCACAATTCCGTAGGCAGCCGTTTCACCCAAAGAGGGTATTGTCGAAAACGACGGCAAAATGCACTCGTCTTCAATCTTAAATTTAACAGCATCGGATTTATATAAATCCAACGGCTTAAAGCTGAATCCCCTTGCGTACATTTCGTTTACAATTTCAAGTGTGGTAAGCTCGTTCTTCTCGTTTGCGGTAGCGTCCTTGCCCAAATTCCCCAGCTCTTTCATTCTTGCCTGCACCTTATCCCTGCCGAAACAGCATACATTATAGTTAAAGAATGAAATACGCATTGTAAAGCAAGCGGCATAAAATGCCAAAGGATAATTTATTTTAAAATACCCTATTCTAACCGCATTTGTAACATAAGCCGCCGCATGCCCCTTGGGAAACATATATTTTATCTTTTTACATGAGGCAATGTACCATTCGGGAACATTATGCTCCCTCATAAGCGTTTCTTCCTCCGCCGTAAGTCCCTTGCCCTTTCTGACATGCTCCATAATGCTGAAGGAATCCGCGTTTGGCAAACCCATTTGAATAAGATATGTCATAATATCGTCACGGGTGGCGATAACCTCTTTAAGGGTTGCCGTTCCGTTAATAATAAGATCCCTTGCGTTGCCTGCCCAAACGTCCGTACCGTGAGCAAGTCCCGAAAGCCTTACAAGCTCGTTAAAGGTTGTAGGATGTGTTTCAACAAGCATCCGTCTTGCGTTTTCCGTTCCAAACTCAGGCAGACCGAGAGAGCCTGTTTCCGACCCTATATCCTCCTTTGTAACACCCAAAGCCTCCGGAGAGTTAAAAAGCGACATAACCTTGCCTACACCCATAGGTATATTCTCAGGCAAAATCCCCGTAAATTCAGTATACATGTGCATAATGGTAGGCACATCATGCCCCAGCTCGTCCAGCTTTAAAAGCCTGCCGCTTATGGAGTGATAGTCAAAGTGGGTAGTTATAACATCAGAGTTTACCTTGTTTGCCGGGTGCTGAACAGGCGAAAAATTGTAAATGGAGTTATCGCTTGGCACAACCATAAGTCCTCCGGGGTGCTGCCCCGTTGTTCTCTTAATTCCCACACAGCCTTGCACAAGCCTGTTTATTTCAGCGCTGTTAAGCTCCAAACCCCTGTCGTCCGCATATCTTTTAACATAGCCGTAAGCGGTTTTGTCCGCAAGAGTGCCTATTGTGCCCGCCTTAAACACAAACCCCTCCCCAAACAGCTTTTCCGTATACTTGTGGGCGCTCGCCTGATAATCTCCCGAAAAGTTAAGGTCAATATCAGGCTCTTTGTCCCCATTAAAACCCAAAAATGTTTGAAACGGTATCGCCTGCCCCTCTTTTCGCAGGTCATGCCCGCACTTAGGGCATTTTTTATCGGGCAAATCAAAGCCGCTTGCTCCTGCAAGTGCCTTCACCTCGTCAGACTCAAAGTCGGAATACTTGCAGTTGGGACAAACATAGTGCGGCTCTAAAGGATTAACCTCCGTAATACCTGCCATAGTAGCCGCAAAGCTTGACCCCACCGACCCTCTTGAGCCAACCATATATCCGTGTTCGTTAGAATCCCTCACAAGCCTTTGAGCAATAATGTAAAGCACGGCATAACCGTTGTTTATAATTGATGTAAGCTCCGTTTCAAGCCTGTTTTTAACAATTTCGGGCAACGGCTCTCCGTAAATCTCCTTTGCCTTTGTATATGTAATTTCCCTTAACTGCTCCTCCGCCCCGTCAATGTGAGGCGCGTAGGTTTCTTTAGGTATGGGTAAAATATCACCAATGCTGTCCGCAATGGCATTTGTGTTTTCCACAACAACCTCATAAGCCTTTTCTTCGCCCAAATACTTAAATTCATCAAGCATTTCCTCCGTTGTTCTGTAAAACAGCGGCGGCTGATTGTCCGCCCCCTCAAAGCGGTTTCCGTCCATAATAATTCTTCTGAAAACCTCGTCCTCGGGGTCTAAAAAATGACAGTCGCAGGTTGCAACAACGGGTTTGTTGTATTTTTCTCCCAAGGCAACAATTTTTTTGTTAATTTCAATAAGCCTTTCCTCACTGTCAACGGTTTTTCCGTTTCGTGATGTGTTGTTTATCATAAATTCGTTATTGCCTATAGGCTGAATTTCCAAATAGTCATAAAAATCCACAAGCTCCTTTATTTTGTTTTCGGGAGCATTTTCATAAATTGCCGTATACAGCTCCCCCGCTTCACAGGCAGAGCCTAAAATAAGTCCGTCCCTCAGCCTTATAAAATCGCTTTTCGGTATTCTGGGCCGTCTTTTAAAATAGTCCAAATGAGCAATGGATATAAGCTCGTATAAATTTCTTATGCCCTGCTGCTCCTTAACAAGTATAATAGCGTGGTAATAGTTTCTAATATTGTTTTTGTCAATATTTTTCGCACCGTAAACATTTATGTCGTTAATGTTTTCAATACCAAGTCCCTCAAGCTCCTCAGCCATTTTAATAAAAATTTCGGCAGTAGCCTCCGCATCGTCAACCGCCCTGTGATGATTTTCCAGCGATACTCCCAAATGTTCGCAAACCGTATCCAGTTTATGGTTTTTAAGCTTGCCGTAAAGAGTCCTTGCCAGTCCCAATGTATCCATAACGGAATTGTTAAGCTCAACGCCGTTTGCTGTTGTATACTGCCTTATAAAACCAATGTCAAAACCCACATTGTGCCCTACAAGCACACTGTTTCCGCAAAATTTCAAAAACTCGGGCACCGCCTCGTCCTCATCGGGAGCGTCCGCAAGCATATCGTCAGTTATATTTGTAAGCTTAATAATTTTTTCCGAAAGCCTGCGTTTGGGGTTTATAAATGTGGAAAACCTGTCTGCAATCCTTCCTCCCTCAACCTTTACTGCGCCGATTTCTATTATTTTGTCCTTGTCCTTTTTAAGACCTGTTGTTTCAAGGTCAAAAACCACAAAGCTGTCCTTTAGGCTCTGTCCCATAGGGTTTTCGCAAATTGTTTCCAAATCATCTATTAAATAAGCCTCACAGCCGTAAATCACCTTAACGCCTGTGCTTTTTGCGGCGTCCATTGCCTCCGGGTATGCCTGTACAACACCGTGGTCGGTTATGGCTATGGCAGTGTGTCCCCACTTTGCCGCCCTGTTAATATACTGGGAAGCCGTATTAATTCCGTCAACATCGCTCATATTTGTGTGTAAATGCAGCTCTACCCTCTTTTTGGGCGCATTGTCAAATCGTGTTTGCTCAGGCTCGTTTCCCTTGCAAATTTCTTTCATCATAACAACCGTTTCATGGTCAAAGCTGTCGTTTACAACCAAACCCTTAACAATAACATACTTATCTTTTTTCTTGCTTTTTTCCACAAGCTCCGCATATTTTTCCTTATATTCATCGGGAGAGGAAAAAAACTTTACCGTAACGGAATATGTGCCGTCCGTAATTTGACATTTAACAATATACTTTCCTTTTTTGGTTTCGGTAATTTCCGTAGCAATAATCCGCCCCCAAAAAACAACAGTGTTTCCCTCAATAATGTTGCCTTTAATGGGTATAGGCTCTTCCGTTATTTCCGCCGCCTTGCTGACAATTCTCGGCATGGCGCGCTTAGGCTCCGCCGCCTTAAATACAGGAGGAACATAAGCCTCCCACGGCGTATCGCTTTGCTGTTCAGCTTCAGGCTTTTTGCCGCTTTTTTGCGCCTTTCCGTCTTTAAATGCAATAACCGTGTCTATACCGAAACGCTCTGTTAAAAGCTCACCTATTATTTTGTCAATTTTGTTGGAATACAGCAAAAAAGCTCCTACCCTGTTAAGATTAAAAACAATTCTTCCCTCCTGCACCTCTGCCTTTGCATCGCTTAATAAAATGGAACAAAACCTGTTTTTTGCCTTAACAGCGCTTAAAATATTGCCAAAATACTTTTTTACAATATCCTCCACACTGTCACGGGTATTGTATTTTATGGAAATATCCGTATTTTTAATAAAACTGAAGTTTTTAAGCAGACTTTCTCTGAAAATTGTCAAACAGTCCTCGTTTACAATATGACTTCCCACAAGTCCAATCTTAATAAGAGCCTCGCTTCTGTAAATATCCACGGACTCTACCTCCAGGCTTTTCAAACTGCTTTTAACAATTGACGGCATTTCCAGCCTGCCAAATACCTTTGTAAAATTTCTTACTTCCACTTAATACCAATCCTTTTAAATTCACATTTTTTCAATTTCTTTCATAAGCTCGTCCACAAGGTCGGCTTCCTTAACCTTTTTAATAATCTCGCCTTTTTTAAATATAAGTCCCATTCCGTGACCCCCCGCAATGCCAATATCCGCCTCTCTCGCCTCGCCCGGCCCGTTTACGGCGCAGCCCATAACAGCCACCTTAATGCTTTTGTTTATATTGGAACAGCGTTTTTCCACCATATTCGCAATGCCAATAAGGTCAATGGAGGTTCTTCCGCAGGTAGGACAGCTTACAAACTCAATGCCGAAACGCCTTAAACCCAAAGCCTTTAGTATCTCCTTTGCCGCCTTAACCTCTTCCACAGGGTCGCCTGTAAGAGAAACCCTTACGGTATCTCCAATACCACGGGATAATATCGCTCCCAAACCAACGGCGCTTTTTACCGTACCGCCCCATACCGTGCCTGCCTCGGTAATTCCCACATGCAGAGGATAATCAACCTTTGAAGAAAGCAGGCTGTATGTATCTATGCTCCTGCTTACGTCGGATGCCTTTATCGAAATAACAATATCGTAAAAATCAAGCCTTTCAAGTATGGCAGCGTGCTTTAATGCGCTTTCCACAAGCCCCTCGGAGGTCACTTTGCCGTATTTCTCCAAAATATCCTTTTCCAAAGACCCCGAGTTTACACCAATCCTTATGGGAATGTGCCTTTCCTTTGCCTTTTCCGCTACCGCCTTAATTCTGTCCTCACTGCCAATGTTGCCGGGGTTGATTCTCAGCTTGTCAACGCCCCCGTCCATTGCCTTAATCGCAAGACGATAGTCAAAATGTATATCGGCAACAAGAGGAATGTTAATCCCCTTAACAATGTCCTTAACAGCCTCCGCCGCCTCCATATCGGGCACTGCGACCCTTGCAATTTCACAGCCTGCCTTTTCAAGCGCCTTTATTTGTTCAACAGTCGCCTTAACATCTCTTGTGTCAGTATTGCACATGGACTGTATGGCTATGGGGTTGTCCCCGCCGATTTTAACTCCCCCAATATTAACCGTTCTTGTGTTTTTTCTGCCGTACATATTTGCCCTCCTTTATGAAAATATCTTAAATACATCGTGAAAAGCTATAATAACGCCCAAACCCATTATCAAAACAAACCCGACAAGGCTTATTGCCCCCTCAATCTCAGGCTTAACAGGCTTTCTTCTTACAATTTCCACCAAATAAACAAGTATCTTGCCGCCGTCCAGCGCAGGTATGGGCAAAAGATTCATAATTCCCAAATTTGCTGAAAGCAGTGCGGTAATGTTAAGCATATTTATAATCATAATTATAAAGCTGTAGCTCATACTCTCCCTGTAAACATCATTTACAACAGATGTCAGTCCGATAGGCCCTGCCACATCGTCCATTCCGGCTTTGCCGCTAATAAGCTGCCCCAAACCGATAACCGTCATTTTTACAAGATATTTCATATCGTAAAAGCCGTAATAAACCGCCTCAAAAATGTTGGTGTTGGGGTACTCCTGCTCCGGGCATAAAAAACCCGTTTTAACCATGCAAACAATTCCAGCCTTAAATACGCCGTTTTCGTCCGCTTTCGGAATAAGGCTTATTTCACGCTTTTCTCCGTTTCTTAAAATTCCGAATGTAACCTCGCTGCCCTGTCCTTCGTTTATTTCTTCAACCAGCTCATTGTTGGTTCTCACTCTCCGCCCGTTTACGGATAGAATTTTGTCCCCCTCGCCAACTCCGGCTTCATAGGCGGGACTCCCCTCAATAACACTGCCAACCGAGGTTGTTTGGTAGCTCCAGCCAAAATTAATAAGCGCCAAAACAGCTACAGCCAAAACAAAGTTCATAAAAGGCCCTGCGGCGCAAATAAGTATTCGCTTAAATACATTGGCATTCATAAAGCCGTGCCTGCCGCTTTCCTCATCGTCATAGTCCGCCATACGGCAAAAACCGCCTAAGGGAATGCACCTTATGCTGAATTTCATTCCCTTTTTGACTCTGCTGTAAATAACAGGCCCCATACCGACGGCAAACTCTTCAACAGTAACACCGCAAAGCCGTGAGGCGGCAAAATGCCCCCATTCGTGAATAATAACAATAATGCAGAATATTAACAAAGTAATAATTACTGACATACTTACTCTCCTATCCCCTTTGCATATTCTCTTGCCCACCTGTCAGCCTCAAATATGTCGGAAAGGGTATAATTATATTTAACAGTATATGCGTTAAGAGTTTTTTCTATAATCTCGCCGATTTCATAAAACTCTATTTCTCTTTTTAAAAATTTGGCAACAGCCGCCTCGTTTGCGGCATTTAACACGGCAGGCGCAGTTCCTCCCGTTTTAATTGCCTTTACAGCCGTTTTAAGGCATTTAAAAACCTCTAAATCAGGCTTTTCAAATGTTATTGTTCCTATTTTGAAAAAATCTATTTTGGGAAAATCGTTTTTTATCCTTTTGGGGTATGTGAGAGCGTATGAAATAGGCACTCTCATATCAGGCTCTCCAAGCTGCGCCATAACCGCCGAGTCCTCAAACTCCACCATACTGTGAATAACGCTTTGCGGATGTACAATAACATTAATATCGTCAACCTCCACATTAAACAGCCATTTTGCCTCAATAACCTCAAGGCCCTTATTCATCATTGTAGCAGAGTCTATTGTAATTTTTTTTCCCATCTCCCAGTTTGGGTGGTGCAATGCCTGTTCAAGCGTTACCCCTCTAAGGCTTTTGTACCCTCTGAAAGGCCCTCCCGATGCGGTTAAATGAATTTTCTTTATTCTGTTGCCCGAATTTCCCTGTAAACACTGAAAAATAGCGGAATGTTCGCTGTCCACAGGGTATAAATCAACTCCGTGCTTCTTTACAAGTCCCATAACAAGCTCTCCCGCTGTCACAAGAGTTTCCTTGTTGGCAAGAGCTAAGCTTTTACCTGCCTCAATAGCCTTAACCGTCGGCAAAAGACCAATGTTGCCCACAAGGGAGTTAAGCACTGTATCGCTCTGTTTAAGCTCCGCCGCCTGCACAATGCCCTCAATGCCGCAAACAACCTTTGTTGACGTGTCCTTAACCCTTTCCTTCAGCTCCTTCGCCTTTTCCTCGTTCATAACCGCCGCAAGGCATGGCTTGTATTTTCTTATTTGATTTTCCGCAATGTCAATTCGCCTGTTCGTTGTAATTGCGCATACGTTAATTCCGCCTATGGAGTCGCACACCTCCAAAGCCTGTGTCCCAATAGACCCTGTAGACCCCAATATGCTTAAATTCTCAGTCATAAATATATCTCCTTGTGTAAATTATAATCCTGCAAGCTTGGTAATTATTATCTTTAAAAGCATAACAAAGGGTGCGGTAAAAATAACGCTGTCAAACCTGTCCATAACTCCCCCATGCCCCGGAAAGAGCCTTCCGTAGTCCTTTATCCCAACAGACCTTTTTATGGCGGAAGCCGTCAAATCTCCCATCTGCCCCAAAGCCGCGCCCGCAATGCCTGCGGCAAAAAACATACCGCTTAAAGCAAAAGCGTTGTAATATCCCTTAACCCTTGCAAAAATATAAGCATACACAGCGGAAAACACAGCGGAAAACACAAGTCCGCCAACAGCTCCCTCCACCGTCTTTTTAGGACTCAGCTCAGGTGTCAGCTTGTGTTTGCCAAAGGCTCTTCCCGTAAAATAAGCTCCCGTATCGCTTGCAAAGGCAAATATAAACACCGTCCATATAAAAAACAGTCCGTAATCTCCCGTTCGTATAAAGTCAACGCATAAAAGCATAAGTCCAATGTATACAAAACCGAAAACAGTGTTACACCCCGTTGAAATTTCATACCTTTTGTGACCTGTAACAATAAATAACAAAACCAAAACAACACATAAAAGCATAACGGTGTAAATCAGCAAAGCATCAGCTTTGGCGCTTATTAAAATCAGCAGTAAAATTTCAGCCGAAAAGCCTGCAAAATGAATAGGCAAAAGCTTACCGTCCACAGCCTTGTAAAGCTCTCCCATACCAATAAGCGAAACCGCCCCAATGCCAATTCTTAAAGGCAGTCCTCCTATTATAACTAAAGCAATTAAAACAGGCAAACCCACCGCTGCGGTTAAAATTCTTACTGCCAAAAAAATCACCCTTTCTTCAAAATAAAGCCTTTATTGCTTATTTTCCTCAACTCTTCCGCCAAAACGTCTTTCTCTTCCGTTGTAGCTCTCCACCGCTTCAAGTAAATCCTCCACCCTGAAATCGGGCCATAGCTTGTCAGTAAAATAAAATTCCGCATAAGCAAGCTGCCACATTAAAAAGTTGGAAAGCCTCATTTCACCGCTTGTTCTTATAAGCAGCTCCGGGTCGGGATAGTCCCTTGTGTCCAAATATGAGGAGATAATATCCTCGGTAATTTCGCTCGGCTCAATTTTCCCCTCCTTTGCATCCTTTGCAATGCTGATAACCGCGCGCCTTATTTCATCACGTGAGCCGTAGTTCATTGCAATATGTACAAAAATGCCCTTGTGTTTGGAATACAGCCTTTTAACAATTTCCATTTTTTCAACAATATCCGGATCAAGCCTTGTTATATCCCCGATAAAGTCTATTTTAAAATTGTTGTCCTTTTCGTTTTTAATGTGGTCGTCCAAGTACTCCCTTAACAAATTCATAAGGCTACCCACTTCTTCGCTGCTTCTCTTCCAGTTTTCCGTGGAAAATGCGTAAAATGTAATGTGCCTTAGTCCTATTTTGTCGCAGTCCTCAATCAGCCTTTTTAAATTTTCAGAGCCTTTTCTGTGTCCCATCATTCGCGGCAAAAATCTTTTTTTCGCCCATCTTCCGTTGCCGTCCATTATAACCGCTATGTGATTTGGTAAGTTCATAGTTTGCCTCCCTGTGCCTGTAGTTATCCTCCAAACAAAACAGTAAAACAGGGGTGTGCAAACCCCTGTCCGACTCGGTTATATCGCCATAATCTCCTTAATTTTGCCGTCTATCAGCTTATCTACGTTTTCAATATACTTGTCCGTCAATTTCTGAATTTCTTTCTCAGCGTCTTTAAGGTCGTCCTCGGTAATTTCGTTCTTTTTGTTGGCTTTCTTAAAAGCGTCCATAGCGTCACGTCTTATGTTTCTAACCGCAACCTTAGCTCCCTCGCCCTTTTTCTTAACGTCTTTTGAAAGCTCCTTACGTCTTTCTTCCGAAAGCTCGGGAAACACCAGCCTTACAACCTTGCCGTCGCTGTTGGGATTAATCCCCAAATCCGAACCGCCGATAGCCTTAACAATAGCCTTAATTGTGGAAATATCATAAGGCGTAATCTGAATAATTCTCGGCTCGGGGGTTGCAATGTTAGCCACCTGATTAATAGGCATCTGCGTACCGTAACAATCCACGGTAATTTTGTTAAGCACCTTCGGGTTGGCTCTGCCTGCTCTTATTCCCTCAAAATCAGTTGCAAGGGAATTGCAGCTTTTAACCATTTTTTCTTCGTAAATCTTTGTTCTTTCGGACATTTTTATTCCTCCTTTAATTTAAAATTGTGTATTTATACCGTTACGGTTGTTCCTATTCTCTCACCCATTGCCGCTTTTAAAATCGCTCCGTCCTCAGCCATAGCGAAAATAACAAGGGGCACCTTCTGCTCAGCGCATAAATTAGCTGCGGCAATGTCTATCACCTTTAAATTCCTTTCAACAATCTCCCTGCAAGGCAGCTCGTCCAGCTTAACAGCCGTCGGGTCAGCGGCAGGGTCAGCCGTATAAACCCCGTCAATGCTCTTTGCGTATAAAATAGCGTCTGCCTCAAGCTCCGCAGCTCTTAAAGCCGTCACAGTATCCGTAGAAAAGAAAGGATGCCCAATGCCTGCCGCAAAAATAACAACCTCTCCCCTTTCAAGCGCCTCCACAGCCCTGTCCTTGCTGAAAAGCTCCGTAATGCTTCCGACTGTTATAGGCGTCATCACCCTTGCCTTAACACCGTTCTGCCTAAAGCAATCCGCCAAATAAACCCCGTTCATAACCGTGGCAAGCATCCCTATGGAGTCCGCCTTTGTTCTGTCCATTTTGCTGCCGGAGCTTCTTCCTCTCCACCAGTTTCCGCCTCCCACAACCAAAGCGGCCTGAATACCCTTGTCCAGAAGCTGCTTTATCTGCAAAACCGTCTTGTTTGCGGTAGCATCGTCAAAACCCGTGGCTTTATCTCCAGCCAAAGCCTCGCCACTCAGTTTAAGTATAATTCTTTTGTACATAAAAATCCACCTCATTAAGTAATGCTATAATAAAG
>CAYMAA010000016.1:0-23605 GCA_964388305.1 uncultured Lachnospiraceae bacterium
TCCCCTTTCTGCATAGAAGAGGATATAATTCGGGCAAAATTTCCCATAATGTAGTTAAACTGGTTAAAAATGGATAATGTTTATAACAAAATTTGGTAAGGAAAACAAAAACAGGATTTTGTGCAAATTGCACAAAAAATTATCAAATCATTAAGGATATAAGAATATTTGTATTTATGCAATATGAATAAAATAAATGGAGTTATTTGTATATTATTTAGGCAAAAAATGTGATACAATAACAGACAGGATATTATTATACCTAAGCAAAGTTTACTCAAAGTAAACAGAAAGAGAGGTGAGTAGAATGAAAAATTTTGTTATGAGCAGGGTTTTTAGCCTTATTTTGGCGGCGGTGATGGCATTTGGAACGGTTTCCGTTTTGCCTGCCTTTGAAGCTATGGGAGCTGAAAGCGGAGTTGTTATAACCGAGGCTTTTGGCTGGCACGAAAGCGCCTATGCAGAGTGGAGCAAGGTTGACACGGCTGAGAGCTACAATGTTTATGTTAAAGGAAACGGGGAGGATTTTAAGAAGCTTGATGATGAGCTTATAAGGGAATATGCCGGATATTTTAGAGCGGACGCTGTAGGACTTGCGGAAGGGGAGTACACACTAAAGGTTGTGCCTGTTATTGGAGGAAGCGAGGACGAGAGCAAAAGCGGCGAGGCTGTTGTTGCGGCGGACAGCTATGTAAGAGAGGGATTTGCTTTTTCGGACAAATCTCCTTACGGCTATACAACGGGGGCATATAATAAGGACGGAACTCTTAAAGACGGGGCGGACGTTATATATGTTTCAAATAAAAACAAGGACAGCGTTACAGTTGGGGGCAACTCTGATTATGGCGTAGGACTTACGGCAATTATGGCATACAGGCAGAGCAAAAAGCTGACCACGCCTTTGAGCATAAGGTTTATAGGAAAAGTGGAAATGCCAACGGGCGTTGAAAACTATATGCTTTCTATTGTAAATACTCAAAATGTGACTATTGAGGGTATTGGAGAGGACGCCACCATACACGGCTGGGGGCTTACCATGAAACGCTCCTGCAATATTGAAGTAAGAAACATTGGCATTATGTGGTATGGGGGTGTTGGCGGTGACGGGGACAGCCTTTCTCTTGATACCGAAAACAAAAACATTTTTATGCACAACATAGACTTTTTTTACGGCGCGCCGGGAGGGGACTCCGACCAGGCAAAGGGTGACGGGTCTATAGACCTTAAAGCGAGAACGGACTATGTTACGGCAAGCTACAACCATTTTTGGGACAGCGGAAAAAGCTGTGTTGCAGGGGGCGTTTGGGAGGCTAAAAATCCGGACGACCCTGAAGCAAAAATTTTTGTAACATATCATCATAATTGGTTTGACCATTCCGACTCCAGACACCCAAGGTGCGTTGCAGGCAGTGTTCACGTTTACAACAATTATTATGACGGAAATTCCGTTTACGGCATAGGCTCGGCGGTGCAGTCATCTGTTTTTGCAGAAAACAATTATTTCAGAAATGTGCCAAGACCTATGATTATTGCAACACAGGGCAGTGATGTTTATGATGACGGCATTTATAACGATAAAGGAACCTTAAGCGGACAAACAGGGGGAATGATTAAGGCATTTGGAAATGTTTACATTACTCCCAAAAGGTTTGTAGACCAAAACACAACTCCCGATGAGGGACAGATAGACGCATATACCGTTACAAGCAGGGACGAACAGGTGCCCGATACGGTTGCGGCTTTATCGGGAGGACATACATATAACAATTTTGATACGGACAGCGAGGTTATGTACAGCTACAATGTTGAAACAGCCGAGGACTGTGTTAAAACCGTTACGGAACAGGCAGGCAGAATGAACGGCGGCGACTTTAAGTGGACATTTACTGAAGCTGACGACAGCAAAAAAGAGGTTGATACTGACCTGCAAAATGCCATTATAAACTACAATGACAGTATTGCGGCAATGTTTGGAACGGCGGCAGAGGGTGAACAGAGCGAAACCTCAACGGAAAGCTCCACAAGCGAGGACGGCAGTGAAGCAGCCACCGAG
Source organism: uncultured Lachnospiraceae bacterium (assembly GCA_964388305.1). GTDB lineage: Bacteria > Bacillota > Clostridia > Lachnospirales > CAG-274 > JAJQCI01. Next base: position 2,054 of record CAYMAA010000016.1, read on the forward strand.
GAAACAAGCGAAAACACCACGGAAGAACAAAAGGGTGACGAAAATGCAAGAGAGTGGGTTTTTGACACAAACTCACAGCTTTACAGCTGGAGCTATGAAACCTCAAAAAGCCTGTCTACAGGGGACGGTTTTTCATTTACCGCAGGCAGCGGCAGTGATGTTATAAAAACTGACAGTACTGACGGAAAATATCTTTGGTTTAACGGCAGCGGCGGTACGGACAAGAGATGTCTTGTTGTGAGTAATTGCAGCGCGGGAGATAAAATTTATGTTTGGTACGGAGCAAGCTCTAACAGAAGTGCAAGCGTTGTAAACGGCACGGCAAGCAAGGATTTTGAAAAAACGGGAGCGGTCACAACAAAATGCAGTGAACCTGTTGAAATAACCGTAACATCAGGGGGCGATGTTACAATATATGCAAGCGGCGGAATTGGGTATTATGCCGTAAGCGTTACTCCTGTTGAGGGAGAGGAAAGCACAGAAACCGCCACAGAGGAAACAAGCACTGAAAGCACAACGGAAAAGGCAAGCGAAGAGCCTGCTGATGACGGTGTGAGAGGTGATGTGGACAAAAACGGCATTTTAACGGCTAATGATGCGGCGGCGCTTTTGGCATTTGTTTTGGACAATGAGCTTAAAAATTTTGACACAAGACCTTATATTGCAGATGTAACAGGTGACGGAAGCATAAATTCCGCAGATGGGGCGCTTATTTTAAGAAAGGTGCTTAACGGAAGTGTGGCTTTTGCCGATTATGCCGCAGATAGTACAACGGAAAGCACTACCGAGAGTACTACGGAAATTACAACGGAAAGCACAACCGAGAGTACTACCGAAAGCACAACGGAAAGCACAGCCGAGAGTACTACCGAAAGCACAACTGAGAGTATAACCGAAAGCAGTACAGAGGAAAGCACTGATGGCGAATTTGTTTGGGCGCCTTTGGAAGAGGAGCATTTAAGCAGTTGGGAAGCGGCTGACGGAACTGACGGCGGCTTTGTGGGTGTTGGCACAATGGCAGGCTCTACAAGAGAAAAAACAAACGGTGCGGAATTTGAAAATCCCGACGGAACAACCACAAGCATTGCCGCACAAACCGCAAGCAGAAAGCTATCCGCAGGCAACTCTTTTACGGTGACTGTGCCAAAGGCAGGTACAGTTACCTGTTATATAATTTCCAATACATCAAGTCCTAAAGGTACTATGAGTGTTGAGCCGACAGACGGAGTTAGCGTTGTTTGGGGCGGCGAGCTGCCGGGCAACGGAAAGAGCGGAAAGCCTTTTGTATTTACCGTAAACAAGGGCGGCGCTTATACAGTTACAAACACTACGGACAAAGAGGCAGACGTTTTTTATGTATATTTTGACGCAAACAACAACGCACAAAAATATTCCGTAAGTCTTAGCATAAACAACCCTACGGATAAGGACACGGTTATAACCATTGGTGAAGAAAGAGTTGAAGCACCTGCAGGGCAAACAACAGGCACAGTTATTGAGCTGCCTTTAGGGGATTATAACATAGGCTCTGAAAATGTTACTCTTAAAACAAATCCTGCACAAATAAGTGTTGAGGGAAGCGCCGACACTGCTTTTGAGCTTGTTGTTGAAGAAATTACGGACAATGTTATTGTTGTAGACGGTGAAAAAGGCTTTATAGGCAGCTATTCCACCGTAAGCGGAGCTGTTGAGGCGGAAAGCACAAAGGCAGGCTACAGTGTTTATGTTATGCCCGGAGTTTACAACGAGTGCTTTGAAATAAGCAAGCAAATAACTCTTTGCAAAGCGCCTGAAACCGAAGGCGAGGCTGTTATTTACGGAAACAAAAGCGGTTTGGGCGGAAATATGAACGGCGTTATAAGAGTTGGTGCAGACAATGTTACACTTAAGGATTTAACGCTTGTAAACAATATTAACACCTCTTACGGTGAAAGCATATCCGCTGTACAAACCGGAGGAACCCCGGGAAGCGCTCTTGTGGCGGCAGGAGATAACTGTGTTTATGAAAATTGCAGGCTTATAAGTATGCAGGATACTGTTGATACGGCGCATTGGTCAGATGGAAAGGAGCTGCAGCGCCACACATTTAACAGCTGTGTTATTTACGGTGCAACAGATGTTGTTTGCGGCTCGGGAATTGCGGATTTTAACAATTGTGAGTTTAGGGTATTTACAGGCAGTGTTAAAGAGAAGAGCGATTCCGTTATGTTTGCCCCAAGCGTTATGGCTAAATGGACGGTAAACGGCGGCAGAATGGTTAATGACGAACAGTCTATTGTTACTTATTTTTACTATGCAAGGGCATGGGAGAACAATGCCTCTACTACCCAAACATTGGATATTTTTGGTATGGAGAACAATTTGCCTATGGGAACAGCGGGGCTTATGGGCTTTAAAGGTGTAACAGGCGGCGGTGCGGAGCATTCCACAAACGATTATCAATTTAATGTTTATGAGGGTGCGGACACAAGCTCACCCCTTATTGCCACATCTAATGTAACGGGTGTCGATATATTTGAAATGGCTGAAAATTCTGCTTTCGCAAAGGAAAACGGCATTGGAAAGTATTTGGCGGCTGTTTTTGGAGCAGGCTTTGGCAATGAGTTTATTAAAAATATTATGCCCGATGTTGTTGAGGTGGGATTTGTTACCGAAGAAAACGCAAACGGCAGCGCTGTTGCCGCAGGAAATGTTATTTGCAAGGCAACACTTTATTCTGCGGAGGAGCTTAGCGAATATTTAAAGAATGCTGTTGGCGAGATTGAAGCAGGTAAATATGCAGGCATTGGAGAAACGGATATTAGCGGTACTGTTAATATTGTTCCTTATGTTGTATATGATGCAAGCTATGACAGCGGCAAGGGACTGGACGAAGAGCCTATATACAAGTTTGGCAGTAAGGTTGAGGTTTCATTATAAATCAATTGACTAACAAAAAAGCTGCTGACATAAGAAAGTTATTTTTCTTTAGTCAGCAGTTTTATTATGCTTTAATTTTTGAATTTGCCTTAGCTTGGAATTTTTCGTTAAAAATTATAAAACGGGTATGAGTGCCTTTGCCTATTAAGCCTGCATTATCCTGAGCTGTTACATTAAATGTAAGTTCTCTGCCGTTTATGGCGGCAAGCTCTGCGCTGGCGCTTATTTTTGCACCCATGGGAGAGGCTGAAATATGCTCTATGTTAAGGCTTGTACCCACTGTGCCGCTGCCCTGCTCCAAATATGGCTGAACACATTTCCATGCGGCTTCTTCCATTAAAGCGGTCATTGCAGGGGTTGCAAAAACATCTAATGTGCCGCTGCCAAGGGTTTTTGCTGTGTTTTGTTCCGTTACAACAGTTTGTGCCGTAAATGTTATGCCTGTTTTTAACATAAGCCCTCCTTTATCTGTAAAGCATAGACTTTCTTGAAGGCCCGTTTGAAACCATGGAAATTTTAACACCAAGCTCTTTTTCTATAAATTCCACATAGGCTTTAGCCTCTGTAGGAAGCTCGTCATAGGAGGTTACCTTGCTTATATCGCACTTCCAACCCTTGAGTTTTTCCACAACAGGCTCTGCTTTATAGAGCTTATCCGTTGTAAGGAAGTCCTTATAAATTTTGCCGTTTAGCTTATATGCGGTACATACGGGAATTTCCTCAAGATAGGAAAGAACGTCCAAACAGGTAAGGCAAACCTCTGTTGCTCCCTGCAGCTCTACACCGTAGCGTGTGGCAACCGTGTCAAAATATCCCACTCTTCTGGGGCGGCCTGTGGTTGCGCCGTACTCGCCCTTATCGCCGCCTCTTTTGCGGAGTTCTTCCGCCTCAACGGGGTCAAGTATTTCAGAAACAAATGGCCCTTCTCCAACTGCTGAGGAATATGCCTTTGTTATACAGAGAATATCCTGTATTGCGTAGGGCGGAATACCTGCGCCCACTGCGGAATAGCCTGCCAATGTGGAGGAGCTTGTTACATAGGGGTAAATGCCGTGGTCGGTATCCTTTAATGTGCCAAGCTGACCCTCTAAAAGTATGTTTTTGCCCTCTTTAATTGCTCTGCGGAGGAAAAGGCTTGTATCTGCCACATTATCCTTAATGGCTTCGGCATAGCCTTTTAATATTTCATACACTTCCATATAATTAATTTCGGGTTTATTATAAAGGTACTTTAAGGTTATGTTTACCTTATCGTACATCATCATAAGCTTTTCCTTTAAAAAGTCATCATTATAAAGCTCCCAAACCTGCAAGCCCATTTTTGAATATTTATCTGAAAAGAATGGAGCTATGCCCGATTTGGTTGAGCCGAATGCCTTATTGCCCAAACGCTCTTCCTCGTATGTATCCAGCAAAACGTGGTGGGGAAGAAGTACCTGCGCACGCTCGGAGATGAGGAGCTTAAAGTTTACCCCCGATGATTTTACGGAGTTGATTTCGTCCATAAGAGCCTCTATATTTAAGGCACAGCCGTTGCCTATTATGTTTGTTATATTTTCGTGAAAAATGCCCGAAGGCAGCTGATGGAGCGCAAAACGTCCGTATTCATTAATTATTGTATGCCCTGCGTTTGCACCGCCCTGAAATCTTACAACTATATCCGACTGCTCCGCGCAAAGGTCAGTTACCTTACCCTTGCCTTCGTCGCCCCAGTTTGCCCCAACTATTGCTTTAACCATATACAAAGCACCTGCCTTTTTTTATACATTTAATTCTACATTATCTATAAGTTCGTCTTTATTGGCGTCCAGTACGGGTTTTACGCAGTTATTTATAAATTCCGCAACCTGACCCGGCGCTCTGCCTATAAAGTTTTTAGGATTTAATGTTTTTCTTATATCCTCCTCAGATGCCTTAAAGAGAGGATCTTTAACAATTCTTTCAATAAGGTCATTATCGCCGCCCTGCTGTTTTACAACTGCCGCAGCCTCCATGGAAAGCTCTCTTATACGCTCGTGAAGCTCCTGACGGTTTCCGCCTCTCAGCTTAACCTCGTCCATCATTATATTTTCCGTTGCCATAAATGGCAGCTCGCTCATAATGCGTTTTTCTATTACTTTGGGATAAACCACCAAGCCGCCGGACACATTAAGCATTATGTTTAAAACTGCGTCTGCCGCAAGAAAAAGCTCGGGAATGGCTATACGCTTGTTTGAACTGTCGTCCAAGGTGCGTTCCAGCCACTGTGCAGATGCGGTTACGGCAGGGTTTAAGCTGTTTATCATAATATAGCGTGAAAGACCTGCTATACGCTCGCTGCGCATGGGGTTGCGCTTATACGCCATGGCGGAAGAGCCTATCTGACCCTTTTCAAACGGCTCTTCAACCTCTTTAAGGTGTGCAAGAAGCCTTATATCGTTTGAAAATTTTGTGGCGGACTGAGCAATGCCCGAAAGTACATTTGCCGCCATGGAGTCCAGCTTTCTGGAATAGGTTTGACCCGAAACGGGAAAAACCGCCTTAAAGCCTAATTTTTCCGCAATGGCATTATCCAGCTTTTTAACCTTTTCCTCGTCATTTTCAAAAAGCTCCATAAAGCTTGCCTGTGTGCCTGTTGTACCCTTGCAGCCGAGAAGTTTTACATTATTTAAAAAGAAGTCTGTCTGCTCCAAATCCATTAAAAGGTCTTGAATCCACAAGGAGGCACGTTTGCCTACTGTTGTAAGCTGCGCAGACTGGAAGTGGGTAAAGCCTAATGTGGGCAGTTCCTTATATTTATCCGCAAATTCCGTTAATTTTGCAATGACGGAAAGGAGTGTTTTGCGAATAAGCCGCATTGCTTCCGTCATAACAATAACGTCCGCATTATCGCCTACATAACAGCTTGTTGCGCCAAGATGTATTATTGCCTCTGCTTTGGGGCATTGTTTGCCATAGGCATAAACGTGGCTCATTACATCATGGCGGCAAACCTTTTCTCTTGCCTGTGCCACATCGTAGTTAATATCTTCCGCATGAGCTTTAAGCTCTTCAATTTGTTCATCTGTAATATTAAGTCCAAGCTCCTTTTCCGTTTGAGCAAGAATTATCCAAAGCTTTCTCCATGTTTTAAACTTTTTATCGGGAGAAAAAATTTGTTTCATTTCCTTGCTTGAATAACGTGAGTTAAGGGGACTTTCGTATACGTCTTTCATATTTTATTGCCCTCCAATTTTTCCAATAGGTGAGAAACATTTACGGGGTAGTTGCCCGTAAAGCAGGCACAGCAAAAGCCGCGGGCAGAGCCCGGAGCGATTTTTAAAAGATTTTCCAAGCTTAAATAATCCAAGCTGTCCGCACCGATATATTTTGCTATTTCCTTTATTTCATAATGATTTGCTATAAGCTCGTTTCTTGTAGGCACGTCCGTACCGAAAAAGCATGGCCATTTAAAAGGTGGAGAGGAAATTCTCACATGAACCTCTGTTGCGCCTGCGTTTTTTAAAAGGTTTACTATACGGGCGGAGGTAGTACCCCTTACAATAGAATCGTCTATCATAATAACACGTTTGCCCGAAACCTCGCTTTTTAGGGCGTTAAGCTTCATTTTAACGGCATTTTGCCTTGTGGACTGACCGGGGGATATAAAGGTACGGGCAATATATTTATTTTTAATGAAACCCATTCTTAATGGAATACCGGACTGCTCCGCATAGCCTTGCGCTGCGGAAAGACCCGAATCCGGCACACCTATAACCACGTCTGCGTCCGCATGGCTTTGAATTGCCAAAAACCGCCCAGCCATTTTACGGGATTCGTGAACGGACTGACCGTCTATAACGGAATCGGGACGGGCAAAATAAATATGTTCAAAAATGCAAAGATGGGTACTTTTTGGTTTTATAACCTGTTCCGAGCTTATATCCTCTTTAAAAACGGTTATAACCTCACCCGGCTCAACATCTCTTACAAATTTTGCACCTATTGCATCAAAAGCGGATGTTTCAGAAGCAAAAACGGTGGCTTTGCCAAGCTTGCCCATACAAAGAGGACGAAACCCCCAAGGATCTCTTGCGGCAATAAGCTTTTGAGGTGACATTACAAGAATTGAAAAAGCGCCCTCAAGCTTACGCATTGTTTTTTTAACCGCCTCTTCGATAGAGCCGCTTTTTATTCGTTCCTTTGCGATTGTGTAGGCTATAATTTCCGAATCGGCAGTGGTTTGAAAAATTGCTCCGCCATACTCCAAGGCAGACCTTAATTTTTCCGTGTTGGTAATGTTTCCGTTATGGGCAATGGCTATTGTGCCTTTAATGTAGCGAAGCACAAGGGGCTGAACGTTTTCTCTTACAGAGCCGCCTGCGGTAGAGTAGCGCACATGACCCACCGCCATATTGCCCGGGTATTTATTTAAAATTTCATTGTTAAAAACCTCGTTTACCAAGCCTGTATCTTTATAATAGGTTATTTCTCTGTTTTTATTTACGGCAATGCCGCAGCCCTCCTGCCCTCTGTGCTGAAGAGCCACAAGGGCGTTGCAGGCAGTATGCGCCACGTTGCCGTTGGGGTCCCATATTCCAAAAACACCACATTCTTCTTTTAAAACACTCATTAAAAATTCCCTCCAAGTCGGTTTTTAGGGGTGTACAATTATTTACTGTAGTATTCGTTAAGCCTTCCCCAAACTTCAAAATATACGTCCGAAAATTCGCCAAGGTCGAAACGGAAACGGTCTTTATCCAGCTTTTTGTTTGTTTCCGCATCCCAAAGACGGCAGGTATCCGGTGAAATTTCATCTGCAAGCACAAGCTCGCCGTCGGCTGTTTTGCCTATTTCTATTTTAAAATCTATAAGTTTAATACCAATGTTAAGGAAAATCCTTTTAAGCGACTCATTTACCTTATAAGCCATATCCGATATGGTTTTAACCTCGTCCTCTGTTGCAAGACCTATCGCAAGAAGCTGGGAGGTGTTTATCATAGGGTCGCCCAAATCATCATTTTTATAGCTGAATTCCAATGTCGGGTTTTTAAGGGCAGTGCCTTCCTTTACACCAAACCTTTTTGAAAATGAGCCTGCGGCAACATTACGAATAATAACCTCCAAAGGAACAATATCCACTTTTTTTACAAGTGTTTCTCTTTTGGAAAGCTCTTTAACAAGATGGGTTTTAATTCCGTCCTTTTCAAGCAAACGGAATATAAAATTTGCCATTTGGTTATTAATTTCGCCTTTTCCCTCAAAAGAACCTTTTTTAACACCGTTAAAAGCCGTTGCATCATCCTTATATTCAAAAATGCAAAGGGTCGGGTCATCTGTTGCAAATACTTTTTTTGCCTTACCTGTATAAAGAAGCTCCTTTTTTTCCATTGTCATTACACCTTTCTTAAATAAACATAGTTACATTAAATTTACAACACACAATAAAATTATATACTGTTTCGCATTGAAATGCAATAGTTTTTAAATTTTTATCGGGTTTTTATCCCGCATAATCCTTGCAATATATATATTTCTTGAAAATTATAAGAATTTGTGATATAATTTGTTTTAAAGAAAGGCCGGTGAAATATGGTTTGAAGGTTATTATTTGTATAGACAACAATATGGGAATGTTGTTTAATAACAGACGTCAAAGCTCAGACAAACTGCTTATACGGCATATTTTAACCCTTACCGGTAAAAGCAGACTGTTTATAAACAGCTTTTCCGAGGATATAATTAAAGGGGATTTTGCAATTTGCGATGACAATTTTTTAATAAACTGCCCCAAAGGAGATTATTGCTTTGTTGAAAATGCGGACATTTCTCCTTATGAAGAAAAAATATCCGGCTTAATATTGTGCTGCTGGAACAGAACCTACCCGGCGGACTTTTATCTTAAAACAGATCTTTCAAAATGGCGGCTTATATCCGAGCAGGACATAGCAGGCTATTCTCACAAAAAAATTACAATAAAAACCTATACAAAGCAACAGCGGAGGGAATAAATGAAAAATATATATTCATGGTTTAAATATTTATTTACAACAGTTATTATAACAACGCTTTTTTGCTCCGCAGCCGTTTTGGGCGCCGATACGGAAATAGTTTTACAGGCAGGCAGTCCCGTTATGACGGTAAACGGAGTTGAAAAGGAAATAGACCCGGGCATTGGCACAAAGCCGGCAATTACAAACGGCAGAACTCTTCTGCCCATAAGAGCAATAATAGAAGAAATGGGCGGAACGGCAAGCTGGGATGATGCGGCCAAACAAATAAAGCTATCCTGCGGAGACAATACCGCCATTCTTACTCTTAACAGCGCCAAAGCTACAGTAAACGGCGCAGCCGTAACAATGGATACTGCCCCAACAATAATAAACGGCAGAACTATGCTGCCTATAAGATTTGTGGCGGAAAGCTTTGGCTTTGATGTTACTTGGAATGATGCGGACAAAACAATAACGGTAACAACAGCCGAGGAAAATATCAGCAAGGCTGAAATACCGCCCTACAGCGGGTCGCCATACACGGCAATTAACAACAACAAGCCGTATTTTACATCGGAAAATCTTACTACGGCTTCCTTTGAAACCTACTCGCCGTTGGACAGCTTGGGCAGGTGCGGCACAGCATTTTCCTGTATTGGCAGGGATCTTATGCCAACGGAAGAACGCGGCAGCATTGGTCAGGTAAAGCCAAGCGGCTGGCATACCGTAAAGTATGACAATGTTGACGGAAAATACCTTTACAACCGCTGTCATTTAATAGGCTATCAGCTTACGGCGGAAAATGCCAACGAAAAAAATCTTATAACAGGCACAAGATACCTTAATGTAGAGGGAATGTTGCCCTTTGAAAATATGACCGCAGACTACATTAAAGAAACAAACAACCATGTGCTTTACAGAGTAACCCCTGTTTTTAGCGGAAATAATCTGCTTGCTGACGGAGTTATTATGGAAGGCTTTTCCGTTGAGGATAACGGCGCAGGCATTTGTTTTAATGTTTTTGCCTATAATGTACAACCCGGCATTTCAATAAACTATGCAACGGGGGAAAGCTCTCTCCAAGCGCAAGACGAACAGCAGGAAAACGGGGAGGCTTCCTCTGCCGAGGGCTATGTTTTAAATACAAATACAAAAAAATTCCACTATCCCTACTGCTCTTCGGTAAATTCCATTTCTTCAGACAATAAACAAGCCTACAGCGGTTCAAGAAACGACCTTATTGCCCAAGGGTATGAACCGTGCAAAAACTGCAATCCTTAAAAAATACTGTTTGAGCAGGCTAACTTTAAAGGAATGATTATAATATGGACGAAAACTACAACAAAATAATAGGCGCTAATATTCGCTATGAAAGAAAGCTGAGGAATTTCTCTATTGAGGATTTGGGTACAATGCTTGATATTGCTCCAAGCTTTTTGGGACTTATAGAACGAGGGCAAAGAGGCACTTCAATAAATAATCTTTGCAGAATTGCCAATTTCTTTTCAATCACATTAGATACACTGATAACAAGAGATTTGGAGTTTGGCGCTCCTCCCGATGAAATGTCCTTTCTTCAGCAAAGAGGTATTGTAGCCGGCGACCTTATAATAAATTTAAGTACTCCTGAGCTGAATTTTGTAATAGAAACAATTAAAAATCTTAAAAAATTAAGAAAAATAGAATAATGTGATAACTCGCTTTTTAAATATATGTTGCCAATAGATTATAAATTATGTGAAAATTGATGCAGATTTAACACAAGGTTGCCGATTTGGGTTAAACCTATCAAATACTTTTTGGCTATGACGATTTTGGCAACGGCGCTTCCACCGAGTACAGCTGCGATAAGGGAAATCAAATAAGAAAAACCGAAAGCCAAAGCAGAGATGAATTAGGTGTTACTTCAATTGCATTACAAACTTTTGAAGAAACTGAGTTTAATATAGTTTATATTGATGCAGCCTATGATAGCAAAATTCTCAGTCTTGGTGGTTCTTGCTATGAAGAGGATGGAGAACCGATAAGCTGTATTGTGCTGTTGAATTTGGCTGTACAGCCGACAATAGGTGTTGCATTTGAATATGACATTAACGTAACAGACGTTCCATCACCGTATTATATACGTTAGGACATAAACTGATTCATGTTTGGATACATATTAGAGGAAAGGCTAAAATAATGGAAGATATTGGTGAATATGAATATGTTAGCGCAGATGGTGCTTTACAGCGTAAATCTACAAGTCCTGAAGAGCCGGAAACAGTTTGTATAGCATATAAGAATAGAGATAACGAAAAAATGGTAAGAACAAAAGCATGCAAATACAGTGAAAATTATTTAAGGGCTGAGCATGGCTTGCCTATAAGACGCAGTTATTAAGTTAAGGAGGCATTAAGTTATGTTATTTAAGAGATTTAGTATTTTATTTGTTACTGTTATTTTTGTTGTTTTAATTGGAAATGTGAATGCGTATTGCGAAAGCGGCGGAGAGATTTTCTCTGAAGAAAGCAGTATTGATATTAAATTTATTGAAGCGTTGAAGAAGTATGAAATTTTGGACAGTGATTTTGGTGAATATGACAGTGCGGAGGAAGTTTCCAGAGATGACTGTTTAAGGGGTATTTTAAAAGCTGCCGGCATGCATGTTGACGGTTATTTTGATTCCGGCAAGGCTGATATTGAGCAGGTTTTTGCAGATGAAAATTATGCTAAAGATAAATCATATTTGAATTTTGGGTATATTTATAGAATAATGAGTGGTCAAAAAGTACAGAAAGAAAAGAAAATACCCGGTGAACCTCAAAAATTATGGTTATTTGGTGAGCTTATTGTAAATGGAAAGGTAAGAGAGTATAATGAACCTGTGGATATGAATAGAGAGTATTTTTTTCCACTTCGTACTGCAACAGTAAACGACTGTATTGCATTTATAATGAGGTGTATAGACAAAAATGCCGAAGGACTGGATCTGGAAGGAACATTTCAGTTGGCTAAGGATAGGGGGATTATAAAAGAGTCTGATAATTTTTATAATGATGGGAACAGAGATTTAAACCAAGAGATATTTTTTACGTTATTAAAACGTATGATGAACGAGAAAAGATATATTTATTTTAGAAAGTTAACTGATAAGGATATATGGTGGGAATGTGACGGAAGATTATACGATGAAACAGGTGAGATGACATATTTGGAATATATGCAGTCTTTATATGATTCCACTGAGAGCAGTTTGTGAAGCTTATGGGTGTATTGTTGAATGGGATCAATATAATAAAACCGCAACTGTTTATTTGAATGACGACACAAAAGATTTTTGCTTATATACTGTTGGCGAAGAAGGTGTTGAAGGGCATGATGGAGATGGAGATGGTCAATATGTTTATGTATGTTGCAAGCCTATAAGTATTATTAACAATAGAATTATTGTAGAAATGAATTCATTGCCGTTTATACCTATAAAGGATGAAACAGATTATAGTAAAAATTATATTGTTTTTAAAAGCACTAATTACAATTAAAACCGAAAACACGGGCAAGGTTACAAGCTGCGCTTATGACTTTCTTACTTGGTTAAAAAAATTCTTTCCCTGTTTGTTTGGGAAAGAATTTTTGTGTTTTATTTTTGTTTTTTCCATGCTTCAAGAGCCTGCGCAAGCTGATCGGGACAGGATGTTGGCCGCGGCCCGCATTTTATTCCTTTTAGACGGGATATTGCCTCGTCTACGTCCATACCCTCTATAAGCCTTGCAACTCCCTGCGTGTTGCCTGCGCAGCCGCCCAAAAAAGCTACATTGTGCAATTTATTGTCATCAGATACATCAAAATGAATCATCATTGAGCAAACGCCCTTTGTTTTATAATCCATAAAATCAACTCCTTTGTAAAAAAATTATTTATGATAGGGTTCATTGTTTATTATTCTGTAAGCTCTGTAAATTTGTTCGCACAAAATTACTCTCATTAACTGATGGGGAAATGTCATTGGAGAAAATGAAAGCCTAAAGCTGCCGCGACTAATAATTCTTTCGTCCAAACCCAAAGAGCCGCCTATTACAAATGTTATATGGCTAACGCCCTCCACGGATTTTTGTTTAATTAAATCCGCAAATTTTGTACTGGAAAGGCTTTCCCCCTCAATTACCAAAGGCACCAAAAATGTATTATCCTTAATTTTGGAAAGGAGTCTGTCCCCCTCTTTTTGTTTAACCGCCCTTATAACGGCGTCAGAGGTGCTGCCGGGGTCTTTTTCGTCAGCCACTTCCGCAATTTCAAAGCTCACATAGCGTGAAAGACGTTTGGAGTATTCCTCAATGGCTTCCCTGAAAAATTTTTCTTTAATTTTGCCTACGCACAATACGGTTATTTTCATTTCAGTTCTATTATTCGGGAAACACCCATGCGAGATGCCACAGACATATCCAGATAAGTTCCCACTTTTATTTTATAATTGTTCAAAACGCCTTCCACAGTATTAAAAGCAAGCTCTTCCGTATTATTTTCCATGCTTAAATGCCCAAGCTGAACGTGAGAAAGCTCCCCATTCATAACACAAGCCAGCAGCTTGCCTGCGGTTATGTTGCTTAAATGCCCATTTTCTCCCAAAATTCTTCTTTTTAATGGTTCGGTATATGTGCCGTTTTTAAGCATTTCCTCATCATGGTTGCTTTCCAGCAAAAGAATATTGCTGTTCATAAGGCTGTCCATAACACATTTTGTAACATGACCTATATCCGTTGCTATAGTAATTTTTTTGTTTCCGCAAAGCACATTAAACCCCACAGGCTCGTTTGCATCGTGAGGTATGGCAAAGGGGTGAACGCACACATCGTTAATAACAATGCTTTCGTCCCCTGTAATAACATTTCTCAAAAGAGGGTTAACTTTGCCCATTTTATACTCTCCGCCGTTCCAAGTACCAAGAGTTGCATATAGGGGAGTGGAATATTTACGGGAGAATACCCCCGCTCCGCTTATATGGTCTGTATGCTCATGGGTTAAAAACAATGCGTCTATATCCGAGCCGTAAACACCTATTGCCTTTAAGCCCTCGTCTATCCTTTTACAGCTTATGCCTGCATCTATAAGTATTTTTGTGTTAGGCGTGCCTATGTAAACACAATTCCCCGATGAACCGCTTGCTATTGTCGCAAATTCTACCAGCATATTATCAATCCTCTTTAACTCTTGTAATATCGGCGCCCAATGCCCTTAGCTTTTCCTCAATGTTGGCATAGCCTCTGTCTATAAAACGTATATTCCCTATAGTAGATGTGCCCTTTGCCGCCAATGCCGCAATAATCATTGCCGCGCCCGCTCTTAAATCCGTAGCGTTTACATCTGCGCCTTTAAGCTCCTTAACCCCCTCAATAACGGCTTCTCTACCGTTTACAACAACATTTACGCCGAATTTTTTAAGCTCTTCTATATATTGATAGCGAGTTTCCCACACGTTTTCTATAACTTTGCTTTTTCCGTCCGCAAGAGCTAAAAGCGCTGTAATCTGCGGCTGCAAATCCGTAGGAAAGCCGGGGTAAACCATTGTTTTAATGTTTGTGGAATAAAGCCTTTCGTCCGCTATTATGCGAATATAATCATCGCCCTCTATAACACGGCAGCCCATTTCCTCCAGCTTTGCGGTTAAGGAATCCATGTGTTTGGGTATAAGGTTTGTTATTGTAACGTCCCCTCCCGTAATTGCTCCGCAGATCATATATGTGCCTGCTTCTATTTGGTCGGGAATTATCGTATATTCTCCCCCGTGAAGCCTGTCCACTCCCTGTATTCTTATAACGTCCGTACCTGCTCCCTTTATGTTTGCACCAAGCATATTGAGGAAGTTTGCCGTATCTACAATGTGAGGTTCCTTTGCGGCATTTTCTATAACCGTCCTGCCCTGTGCCGTTGCTGCGGCTATCATAATATTAATTGTAGCGCCAACAGAGGCAACATCCAGATAAATATTTGCACCGTGAAGCCTGCCCTGAACATCTAATATAATAATGCCCTCAGATGATGTATCTATTCTTGCGCCCATCATTCTAAAGCCTTTTAGATGCTGGTCTATTGGTCTTTCTCCAAAATTACAGCCTCCCGGCAAAGCAACCTCCGCATGGCTGAAGCGTGCCAAAAGCGCGCCCATAAGATAATAAGACGCTCTTATTTTACGCACGGATTCATCCGTCGCTATACAACTGTTTACTTTTCTTGCATCTATAATTAATGTCGATTCGTCAGAAAGGCTGCACCTTGCACCCAATGAGGTAAGGGTGTGCATAAGGCAGGTAACATCTTCTATTGTGGGCAGGTTTTCTATTATGGAAACCCCGTCTGCAACTATGGCAGCCGGTATAATTGCAACTGCCGCATTTTTTGCGCCGCTTATGCTAACTTCGCCTTTAAGCTTTTTCTGACCGTTAATTCTAAAATGATCCATATTAATAATACACTCCACTAAATTAATAAAGCGTTAAAACATACCACTCCAATTATAGCATTAAAACTCTGTAAATGGAAGAGCTTTTTTATTTTTGTTAAATAAAGTTAAAAATAAGTTAAAAATAATGCCTGTTTATATAAAAAATTTATGATAAACATCAAATTGAAGTAATAAACCGGCTCAGTTTATGTCCTCAGCCTCTCCGTTATAACCGTTCACATAAAAGGGCCTGTCTTTTTCTTTTACATAAATTTTATAATAAGGCAGCGCCTGAACGGTTTTTCCGCTATATGCCTCTTCAACATAGTAGCCTGTAATAATTTGGGTTATTGTTAAATGCCCCTCCGGGTATTTCTCTCTGATTTTATTCATAAAGGAATACAGCGCTATATCGGCAGTACATACCTGAGATTTTGCTCCGTCAAATTCAACGGGCCTTCCGTAGCTCATTGTAAGTGTAAACCCTTTTTGAGAATAGCTGTAAACGCAATAATTGTTAAAGCAAATGCTGTTTTTGTATCTGCCGTAAAACTCAACCCTTATTTCATCGTTTTTGCTATACAAACATTCTTGCACAAAACCGGGGAAATATACGGATAAAGCCTCCATTCTTTCCTTTGCGTCCTCTGCGGCATAGTTTTCATCTGAAATAATAAAGTCCCCGTCATTAAATGTGATTGCATCATCATTAAAGATAAGTGTTTTGCTCCCGTAATTAAAAATTGTTTTATTAAACTCTTCCGTTCTTTTTACGTTTATGCCGCTGCCGAAAAATAAATCGGTAAGCTTAAAATAATCATAATTGGGAGAATTTAACACAAGCTGAGGCAGCATAACAGCGTTTTTTGGTATGTCCGTTTCAACGGAAATATCCCTTTGGTTAAGTACAGCGGTAATGTTGCTGACTTTTGCGTTTGAAAGTCTTTCGCTAAAATAGCTTTTCAGCGTAAAGCTAAACAAAAAAGCGTTTATAATAATCAAAAACAAAATAGTATAGTTTTTTGCTTTATTCCAATTCATATTGCACCTCATAAAAGTTAAAGCTTTCTGCTTACATTGTAATAAAAAAAGCTTTTATTGTCAACGCTCCGATTTGTTAAAATAAATATTATATTAAGGGCGCCGATTAAAAAAGCCTGATTGCCTTAGCTGTGGTTTTTTGCCGGCGCTTATGCTTGATTTTTTTGCCGGCTTTAATCTGAATTTTATTATTGCTTTTGAATTATTCATTGTTTCTTTAATTGATTTTTTTGGCTTAAAATGCTATTATATAATTAAGGAAAAGCCTATTAAGCGGTATACCCTCAAGAAAGAAGGTAATTTTAATGAAGAAAAAATTAATAAATACTTTTTTGGATTTGGTTCGTTTTGATACTGCCTCCAATCCTAAATCAAACACATTTCCGTCTACTGAAAACCTGCTTGACTTTGCTGAATATTTGGCAGCAAAGCTTTCCGCAATAGGTCTTGCTGACGTAAATATAGACAGCAACGGTTATGTAACGGCGCTTTTGCCTGCCAACACCAATAAAAATTGCCCCGCAATAGGGTTTATTGCTCATACGGATACCGCTCCCGATTACAGCGGATATATGATAAAACCCAAAATAACGGAAAACTATAACGGCTTGGATATACCTTTAAAAAACGGCATTACAATAAGTCCAAGTGAGTTTGGTTTTTTAAACAGGCTAAAGGGAAAAACAATTATAACCGCCGATGGCACAACTCTTTTGGGAGCCGATGACAAGGCGGGAGTTTCCGAAATAATATGCGCAATGGAATATATTATAAACAATGCCGAAATTAAGCACGGAGATATTAAGGCTGCTTTTACTCCGGATGAGGAAATCGGCAGAGGTGTGGACTTTTTTGATGTTAAAGGCTTTGGCTGCGACTTTGCATATACAATAGACGGGGGTGATTTGGGAGAGCTTTCCTGCGAGAGCTTTAATGCGGCTTATGCAAATATAGATATTAACGGTAAAAACGTACACCCGGGATACGCAAAAAACATTATGAAAAATGCCGCACTTATAGGTGCAGAGCTTGTTTCCGTTTTACCCAAAAATGAAATACCCTCAAAAACAGAGGGTTATGAGGGCTTTTATCATTTATGCGAGTTTAACGCAGATGTTTCTCATGCTCATTTGGAATTTATAATTAGGGATTTTGACAAAAACAATTTTATTAAAAGAAAGGAAAACATTGCCTGCATTGTAAACGCACTAAACAAAAAATACGGCAAAGACACTGTTACGGCAGATATTGGCGACAGCTATTATAATATGAAAGAAGCTCTTGAAAACTGCCCCGAGGCTGTAAACGCCGCCGTTAAGGCAATGAAAATGGCAGACGTTGAGCCTAACATAATACCCATAAGAGGAGGTACGGACGGCTGCCGATTAAGCTTTGAGGGTTTGCCCTGTCCAAATTTGTTTACGGGCGGATTTAACTTTCACGGGCCATACGAGCTGTGTGTTGTTGAATATATGGAAAAGGCGGCGGAAACCATTGTAAACCTGTGCCGCATTTTTGGAGGTGACAGAGATTGACCCCCTGTGAAACCTGTTTGTACTTTTGTTATAACGAAGAAACGGATGACTATGAGTGTGTTATGAATATGGACGAGGACGAATATTTCCACGCTTTAACATCACACTGCAAGGGTTGCCCCTGCTACTGCATAAATAACGAATATATTATAGTTAATAAACAGATATAATTTATGAATTTTATTGTAAAATATCGGCTGTTATGTTATAATTACACCAACCCTGAATTTATGAGAATTATTTACAAAAGGAGGTTTATTATGGTTAAAAAATTAATAACTGCGGCAGGCACGGCAGTGTTGGCGGCGGCTATGCTTTCGGGGAATGTTTTTGCCGAGGAATACCAAAGGGTGAATTTGTATATTGACGGAACGGAGATAGCTTCCGATCAGCCTGCGGTTATTTACAACAGCAGAACGGTTATACCCCTAAGAGCTGTTATGGAGGCTTTTGACTGCAACGTGGATTGGGATAACGCAACAAAAACCGTTATAATTTCTCAAGGCGAAGATAATTCTTCCATTTATATGACAGTAGGCTCAGCCGAGGTTACGGCAGTGATGGACGGGGAAAGCTATACACAAGCCATAGACACTCCGCCGATTATTATAAACGGAAGAACAATGATACCTTTAGCTTTTTTGGGAGATACCTTGGGGTATGATGTAAACTGGGACGGAAACACAAAAACCGCTTATGTTTCAACCGAATTTAACTCCGGCGGATCACAAACGCCCTCTGATTCGGATTTAACTGATAAAATCCGCAGCAAGGAAGATATTATATTAAATTATATGAAGCTAATTACAGATTGTATTGCCAATGATTTTGACCTGCTTACATCGGAACAGTTTGACGAATATTTCGCATTGACAGATGAATTTTTTGCAATAGACACAGCAGTTAATGATATAGGCGAAGAAACCTATAAAAAGCTTGAAAGCATTGAAAGCAGGTTTGTTGCTTTTATGGCTGAATGCGGAATTGATACCGCGAATATAAAAACGGAGCCTGCCTCCGCAGAAGCCGCCGCCCCCATAAATGAAAGGCTTACTGTTTTTTATGACGATGATTATGATTCTTATACGGATTATGTCGTTTCCGAAGCTATGGCTGTACAAATTTTGGAAACAAATAAGCTGCTGCTTGAAGGTCTGAGCGGATATATGGAGCAAATGAGCGAAAATAATTTGGAAGTATTTGCAAGCCTTTCCAAAACAGCGGGAGAATATGCCGGCAAAATAACCGATAATATGGAGGAAAGTACAAATATAATATTATCCTTAAACACCACAAACTGCGATTTGGCTGCAATGGCTGAGGGGCTTGGCATAGATTTGGGAGAAAATATGAAGGAATATACCGTAAATATAAATAACCCCGTTTATTATTCTTCCAATGAAACCGAGGTTTTGGCTGCAAAAACAGAGGCGCTTAAAACACACAACCGTTACAATGATATTATAGAAAACTATTACAATAATTTTACGGATAAGCAGTTTGACGAATATAACCGTATTACTAATCCCGACACATATTTTATGTTTCAGTACAATGATAAGGAAAACATAGAATACTACAGAGGAAGCCTTAAACTGTTGGATAAAATGAATGCAAGAACGGAAATTTTTGCAAAAAAATACGGTATTTCATTAAGCTGAAATAGCCGGTAAAGGAGTTTTTATTATGAAAAAAATAATTTTTACCATTTTGACATTTTGCATTGTTTTTGCGGCGGCGCAGGCAGTCCTTGCCGCAAGAGGTAATTGCACCGTAAGTCTTAATAACCCTATGTACAATATGGTTGGGGGTAAAACAAATGAGCCGACGCCCACCCTTACATTTACTTCGGATAATGCTTCCGTAAGTCCCATTGCGGTTCATCTTGTTTTGGACGGAGCAGACTGGGATTTTAATAAAATGAGTTCCATTGATAAAAACATTGCCGTTAGCGCTTCATCGGAAAAGGATATTCAGGTAAAAATTACAAAAGAATATCTTAAAAGAATAACGGAAGAAGAAAGCAAAGAAATTACAATTCCCCTTTATGCGAAAAATTTTGAGGACGGTCTTATAAGACTTAAAGTAAATCAAACACCAAACTATATGAAAGAATATGACTTTCTTTTTGCCTGCAATATGTCAGGCACACTTTACAGCTCTTACAGCAGCAAGGGTGTAAGCATATATTCAAAGGGTATATCGGTGCTTTCGGATATTACTCTTACGGATACATCAACCTTTGAGGTCGTTCCCAACGAAACATATTTTATAATTAATGTAAATGACTATAATTTTACAATAGATACTCTTCCCGAAGCTGAGGGAACAGGCAAATTTGAGGGGATAGTTTCTGTTGAAAAGGCGGGCTCGGCAAAGCTTAAAATCACCACAACCCAAACCTCTCCCGAGGGCAAAGGAACAATTGTTTTAAAAAATTTACAGCTAAATAAAATATCAAACTATAAAACCGATGCGCCCGAAATTACAATCTCGGCTTGCAGAAGGATTTTATTTAATACAGATGACGGGGAAGTTAAAACAAAAAGCTACGACTATACAAACAAGTTTATTAGCGGAACTGTTGTAACGGAGGCTTCTCCCTTTTCCGCAGCCGCAACGCAGGAAAAGCAATCCGTTGTTCAATCCGCATACAATGTTTTAACATTTACCGCAGGGCAAACAGGCTACACTCTTAACGACAGCTATGTTCCTACGGAAAGTCCCTGCATAACAGCTAACAGCCATACTCTTTTGCCGCTGCGTATTTTTACACAAATTTTAGGCATTAAAAACGAAAATGTTTACTATGATGCGGAAACAAAAACCGTTACAATTATACAAAAGGGAAACACCCTTATAATTGAACAGGACGGTGACTATATGACGGTAAACGGCGAAAAAAGATTGGTTTCCGCCCCCGCCTCAAACTACGGCGGAAGTCTGTATCTGCCTGTAAGGGACGTATGTGTGGGACTTGGCATTGATGAAAAAAACATCAGCTTTAACAACGAGTCCAAAACAGTAACAATTATATTCTGATGTAAAAACAAAATTTCTCGCTTTCCGTTTGGATGGCGGGAATTTTTTTTGCGTCATTTTCCTGTATATAGCATTTGTTCCATAAACTTTGCATTTATTTTTCGGCGGATTTATTGTATTATATATTCACAGGGAAAACAATTCATTACTATCATTTGCGTGCACGCAAAATAAGCAGTTTTGCTTAATGAAACACAGATTAATTTGCTGAATAGGATTTTATGCGAAAGACTGATTGATCGGCGGTTTCTTAACATTCCCTAAAAAAACACACACGGAGATGATAATATGAAAAAATTGTTTACAACAGTCCTTGCGGCTGCCCTGCTGCTGCCAAACACTGCGTTTGCCGCTGTTCCAAGCAGCACATCGGGTATAATTAAAATAAACGGAACAGAATGTACATATAAGCAGGACGGAACGGTGAGCATAATTGCTCCAAACGGTAATATTTACACACAACAGGATTTTATGGAATACATAAACGAACTGCTGAAAAACTCCGGCTGCAATATAACACTGCCGGATATACAAACAACCACTCAAGCATGGGAGCAAACCACGGAGCAGACTACTCAAAAGCCTGCAGCGGAGCAAACCACGGAGCAGACTACTCAAACACCTGCCGTAAATTCCTCCATGG
>CAYMAA010000017.1:0-23286 GCA_964388305.1 uncultured Lachnospiraceae bacterium
CCCCCATAGGCGAGGAGGAGGACAGCCATTTGGGCGACTTTATACCCGATGAAGACATACCTGCGCCTGCCGATGCGGCGGCATTTACACTTCTTAAAGAACAGCTTTTTGAGGTATTGGAAACCCTTACGGACAGAGAAAAAAATGTGCTTTGCCTGCGTTTCGGACTTAAAGACGGCAGAGCAAGAACTCTTGAAGAGGTGGGTCAGCAGTTTCAGGTAACAAGAGAGCGTATAAGGCAAATTGAGGCTAAGGCGCTCCGCAAGCTGCGCCATCCGAGCCGCAGTAAAAAACTGAAAGACTTTATAGATTAATTTTAAAGATTAAATCTATAGGCGGCAGAGGCTGGAATATCTGCCGCCTTTTCGGATTTATACATTACGGAGATTATATATGAAGCTAACCCAAAGAATGAAAATGACCGCAGACCTTGTGCCTGTATGCAAATCCGTTATAGATGTTGGCACAGACCATGCCTATCTGCCTATTTATTTGTGTCAAAACGGCATTATAAAAACCGCAGTGGCATCGGATATAAGCCTTGGCTCTGCCAAAAAAGCCAAACAAAATGTTGCAATGGCAAGCCTTGAAAATAAAATAGAAATAAGAAACGGCAACGGTTTAAAGGTGCTTAAGCAAAATGAATATGTAAATGCAATTATATGCGCAGGCATGGGAGGTATGCTTGTTATAGATATTTTGGAGGGGAATAAAGATGCCGTTAAATGCGCCGATTATTTAATTCTTCAGCCACAGCGCCATATAGACAGAGTAAGAAGCTACATACACAAAGCAGGCTTTAAAATAACGGCGGAGGATATTTGCTTTGAAAGCGGCAAGTACTATTTTGCCCTGCAATGCACTAAAGGGCAGGACGTACCTTACCGGGAGGGGGATCTACTCCTCGGAAGATTTCTTCCCAAGGTCAGAAATCCTTTATTTAAAAAGTACCTGACCTGCCAAATCGCCTCAAAATCTCTTTCTTACCAAACTGCCCTTTCCCAAAACCCGTCTGCCAGCCTTGACCCTTTAAAAAAACATATTCAACTGCTTAAAAATGCTTATAATAATATGGAGGAAAACTAAATGCCAAAATGCAGCGATATAATAAATGCCATAAACAAAATTGCCCCGCCGGAGGCCGCCTACAGCTGGGATAACCCCGGACTTATGACAGGCGATGAAAATGCGGAAATAACAAAAGTGTTAATAGCTCTGGACTGCGAAAGCTCCGTTATAGAGGAGGCTGTTTCACTGGGCGCAAATATGATAGTAACCCACCATCCGCTAATTTTCCGCCCCGTAAAATCCGTTACAACAGGCAGCCGCACGGGCAGCCTGTTAATTAAGCTTATTAAAAACAACATTAACCTTTTTTCCGCACATACAAATTTGGACAGCTCCCCTATAGGCACAAACGCTACTCTTGCAAGCCTTTTGGAGCTTGAAAACATACAGCCTCTTCTGCCACCTCATTACGAAAACTATTCCATGGGAAGAACAGGCAGCCTTAAAACAAAAATGACAACGGAAGCCTTTGCGGAGTTTGTAAAAAGCAAGCTAAGCCTAAGGTATATGTCCGTTGCAAAGGCATCAAGCCATGTTTCAAAAATAGGTATATGTACAGGTCACGGCTGCGATGAGGAGTTTTTAACTGCGGCGGCGGCTTGCGGCTGTGACGGTTATATAAGCGGCGATGTAGGCTACCACGAGGCGCAAACCGCACTGTTTTTGGGCATTTCACTTTTTGACGGCACCCACTATGCCACGGAAACAATAGTAAGTGAGTCCGTAGCGAAACACCTTAAATCCCTGTTTCCCAATACGGAAATAATCATCTCAAAGGTAAACTGCCAAACCCTTAATATTATCTGAATTTACGGAGATGCTGCTATGAATACAAGATATGAAATTTTAAAAATGCTTAAAGAACGGGGTGACTATGTAAGCGGCAGAGAAATAGGCGAAAAATTTAATATGTCCCGTTCGGCAATTTGGAAGCACATAGATAAGCTCAAAAAAGAGGGATGTATTATAAATTCGGTAAACAATAAGGGGTATTTGTACTGCGGCATAAGTGATATTGTAACCCCGCAAGCCATACAGGAAAACCTCTCCACTGAGTTTATAGGCAAAAACATAGTTTACTGCCATAGTGTATCTTCCACAAATACCTATTTAAAGGATCTTGCGGAAAAAGGCAGTGATGACGGAACGGTGGTTATTGCGGAGGAGCAGCTGCAGGGCAAGGGCAGACGGGGAAGAAGCTGGCAGCTGGAGCAGGGCAAAGCCATAGCCATGAGCATTTTGCTAAAGCCTGATTTTTCTCCCCAATACGCTCCAAAGCTCACCCTGCTTATGGGTATGGCGGTAAATAAAACACTGCGGCAGCTTTGCGGAGTAAACAGCTTTATAAAATGGCCCAACGATGTTATAGCCAACGGCAAAAAGCTTTGCGGAATTTTGACGGAAATGGTTACGGAGGCGGAATATATTAAATATGTTATATGCGGTGTAGGTATAAACGTATCCAACGAGAGCTTTCCCGAAGAAATTAAAAATATGGCAACCTCCGTTTTAATTGAAACGGGCAAAGCCTGCCCGCGCAGAGAAATTATTCAGTCCGTTTTATTTAATTTTGAAAACTATTACAAGACTTATGTTAAAACAAAAAATTTAAAGCCGCTTTTGGAAGAATATAAGAAAATGTGCATAAACATAGGCAAAAGTATAAAGGCAATTTATGACGATAAGGCAGTGTACGGTGTTGGCAAAACCATAAATGAGCAGGGCGAGCTTATTATGGAGGATAGCGACGGAAAGGAATGGATACTGCGTGCGGGCGAGGTATCCGTAAGAGGTGTTTATCAATGATAACAGATGACAGAGAATATGCAAAATCAGTAATTTGCGCAGCCAGCGTATATAAGCAAAAGTTTTATTTTAACGATAAATACGCAGGACTGCCCGAAAAAATAAAAAAAGAAATAAAAGTAAAGGTAATAACCCTTGCGGAAAAGCTCCACTGTATTTTTATAATGGGTTTTTATGATGACGGAGGAGTTTATTACGAAACACGTTCCGAAGAGGGCGACTTCTTTTTTGACGAGGTTGGTGCGGCATTAGAGGTTGGCAGGCTTGAAAGAAACGAAAGAGAGCTTGCGGAGGAGCTTGGAGTGTGGTATAAGGTGTTTATGTTGGGAGCAACCCTATGAAGCTTGGCAATAAAGAGGTTGGCAGGGTTTTTCTTGCTCCCATGGCAGGAGTAACGGATAAAGTTTTCAGAGCAATATGTACACAAATGGGTGCGGACTTGACCTATACTGAAATGATAAGCGCCAAAGGTCTTTTATACGGCAGTAAAAATACGGAAAAGCTTTTGCAGACGGACTACCCCTGCGTTGTACAGCTTTTTGGCAGCGACCCCCAAATTTTAAGCGAAATGATGAAACGGCTTGAAAACGAAAGGGTAATTGCTTTTGATATAAATATGGGCTGCCCTGCGCCGAAAATTGTTAAAAACGGAGAGGGCAGCGCCCTTATGGATAAGCCTGTCCTTGCAGGCAAAATTGTTGAAGCCTGTGCAAAGGGTGTGCAGACTCCCGTTACCGTTAAAATAAGAAAAGGCTTTTCCGCCCCAAATTGTGAAGAAATTGCCTATATAGCGCAGGAAAGCGGCGCTGCGGCTGTGGCTGTTCACGGAAGAATGAGAGAGGAATTTTACAGCGGCAAAGCGGATATTGAAATTATAAGCCGTGTGCGCGGCAGGCTTTCAATACCCGTTATAGCAAGCGGAGATATAACAGACGGAAAATCCGCAAAGGAAGTGTTTGAAAAAACAGGCTGTGCCGCTGTTATGATAGGCAGAGCCGCCTGCGGAAATCCATTTGTATTCAGAGAGATAAAGTGCTTTTTAAAAAACGGCACAAGTCTGCCAAAGCCTGCAAATGAAGAAAAATTCAACACTGCCGCAGAGCATATAAAACGCCTTGTGGAGTTTAAGGGCGAGTATACGGGCATAAGAGAAATGCGTACCCATTTAGGCCGGTATATAAAAGGCATATCGGGTGTTGCCGCCGCAAGAAGAGAAATAAATAAAGCGGAAACAGCGCAGGAGCTTATGAATATAATTGAAAGAATATTTAGGGAGTGATTTTATGGGCAGCTTTTATGTTAAAGGCAAAGCCTACAGTTTTAATAAGGGAGATAGGCTTATAGATGCCGCAAGGCTTATTCAAAAGGACTATGACCACCAAATACTCCTTTTCAGTATGGCAGGTAAGCCACGGGAGCTCCATTTGCCTCTTGAGGATAATATGGAGCTTACTCCCCTTACCGCCGCTGATGATGTGGGTATGGAATGTTACAGAAGAAGCGCTGTTTTTTTGCTGATAAAAACACTTTACAATCTGTTGGAAAACAAACTTGAAAAAGTTAAGGTTTTGTACACAATAGGCAACGGTGTCTATATAAAAGCCGAGGGTGATTTTAATGTGGACGGCAATTTTTGCCAAACATTGGAAACCTCAATGCAAAAATATACCAAAGAGGACATTGAAATTAAAAAAAGTACGGTATCTACAGATGACGCCATTAAAATGTTTGATAAATATAAGCTTTATGATAAAAGAGATTTGCTGGAATACCGCTCCGCCTCTTCCGTAAACATCTACAGCATAGGCAATTTTTACGATTATTACTACGGCTATATGGTTTATTCAACAGGTGCTTTAAAGTACTTTAAAATTGTTCCGTATAACGGAGGCATTGTTTTGTGCCTGCCAACCAAAAAGGCTCCCGAAACAGTAAAACCCTTTACACCTATGCCAAAAACATTTAACGCTCTTCAAAAAGTAACCGGCGACTGCAAAAAAATGGGTGTGGAAACCGTTGCCGACCTTAACAGAAAAATTGTAAACGGAAAAATAGACGATGTAATTGTTATGCAGGAAACTGTAATGGAACGCAGAATTGCGGAAATTGCGGATATAATAAACAACAGCGGCAAAAAAAGGTTTATACTTGTGGCAGGCCCGTCCTCATCGGGGAAAACCACATTTTCACGCAGACTTTCAATACAGCTTATGTCATTGGGTCTTAAAGCGCACCCTATTTCTTTAGACGATTACTTTTTGGAATATAAAAACATTCCTCCAAACGAAAACGGAGAAAGAGATATTGAAAGCATATCCGCCGTGGATATTGAGCTGTTTAACAGAGATATGCAGGCTCTTCTTTCGGGAAAAACCGTGGAAATGCCCCATTATAGCTTTGTAAGGGGCAAACGAGAGTATAACGGCAGCTTTTTGCGGTTGGGAGATAATGATGTTTTTGTAATTGAGGGTATACACGGGCTTAACCCAAAAATGACGGAAAGCCTGCCCGAGGAATGTAAATACAAAATTTACATAAGCCATATAAAACTGCCAAATATAGACTCTCATAACAGAATAACCACCTCCGACGGACGTTTGATAAGACGTATTGTGAGAGATGCAAGAACAAGAGGGTCTGATGCGAGAGAAACAATTTCCCTTTGGAAAGGTGTAAGAGCAGGAGAAGAAAAAAATATTTTCCCCTATCAGGAAACAGCCGATGTAATTTTCAGCTCTTCGCTTGTGTATGAGCCTGCCGCCCTAAAGCTGTGGGCAGAGCCTTTGCTATATGCCGTTCCGAAAAATTGTGAGGAATATTACACCGCAAAAAGGCTATTAAAGTTTTTCGATTATTTTTTGGCAATAGATAATGACAGCATTCCCAATACATCTCTTATAAGAGAGTTTATAGGCGGAGGCTTGGTGTAAGGAGAATTTTATATGAATAAGGTTGTTTTAATTACAGGTTCTTCCCGCGGCATAGGCAAAGCCGTTGCCATAGCCTTTGCCCAAACAGGCTGCACAGTTGTTATAAACAGCTCCGCCCATAAGGAGCAATTGGAAAATACACTAACGGAAATAAGACGGATTAATAAAAATACCTACGCTTACCTCTGCGATGTTTCCGACTTTTCGGAAGTACAAAAAATGATAAGTGAGTGTGAGGCAAAATACGGGTCTGTAGACGTTCTTATAAATAATGCGGGCATTGCCTGTACGGGTCTGTTTCAAAGTATGACAGAGGAGGAACGCCGCCGTGTTATAAACGTAAATGTTCACGGTGTATTTAACACCACACATTGCGTAGTAAACAGTATGGTTAAAAGACACAGCGGCACGATAGTAAACATTTCCTCAATATGGGGCAATGTGGGAGGAAGCTGCGAGGCAGTATATTCCGCAAGCAAGGGCGCGGTAAACGCATTTACAAAGGCTCTGGGCAAGGAGCTTGCCCCTGCAGGCATAAGGGTAAATGCAGTAAGCTGCGGCTGTATAGATACAAAAATGAACAATAATCTTTCCGAAGAAGAAAAGACCGCCCTTTCGGAAGAAATACCCATAGGCAGGTTTGGCACAAGCCTTGAGGTTGCTCAAGCCGTGCTGTTTTTGGCATCGGAAAAAAGCTCCTATATAACAGGTCAAATTTTAACCGTGGACGGGGGATTTTTATAAGGGCATTTCTAAAAATTTTACTTTGTAACCAATAAGGGCTTTCCTCCATAGTATGTACTATAAAAATGAAAGGAGGCAAAGCCTATGAATAACACAAATCTTACAGAAAGCCTTAAAAGATATGTAGGGCAAACAGTAACTATATTTACCACAAGCGGAGGCGCCTCGGGCGACGGCTTTACAGGCGTTCTTGCCACCGTAACCGACTGTACCGTAAAAATTATTACGGATATAGGAGAAGCCCCAAGCTGTCCTTTGGGTAGCAACTGCTGCGGACGAAACAGCATTGGTCGGAACGGAAATAACCAAAGAGGCTCTTGTTGTAACAGCCGGGTAGGAAGCGTTACGGAAATACCCCTGTGTAAAATAGCAGGCTTTACCCATAACGCAATCTGATTGATTTTTTAAACCCCTCTCATAAACAAAAACCGTTTAACGGTAAATGTTTACACCGGTATGGCTTTCCGCCTTACCGGTGTTTTTTTCTTCCGCAAAACCATATATAAGGAAACTCTCATTTGCCAAAACATATATTTTATAATAACAGCTGCGTTGTATTCATTGAGCATCGTTTCCGAGCAGGCAGTAGCAAGTAGCTTTTCCTCTTCCTGTCTTAACAATTTGTCCGTTCATCATCATTTGTTTTAACAATCGTCCACAGGTTGTTTGGCTCATGCCCAAAAGTAATTCAACATCTTTTCTTGTGAAAAAGCTCTGTTCCTTTGCCAGAGCAATTACTTTTTCTTCTTCCGTGCTGTTTTCAAAGCCCATATTCTTCGGTTTCTTCCGTTTCGCCTTTTCGTTCAGATTGGGAAGAACAACTTTAAACGCATTCTCGGACGTTTCAATCCGAGGCGTCATACCGCTCTCCTTGTAGGCATCCATTATTTTCAATATTCCTGTACCATAGGCTTCAATCAGCTCCAAACGGTAAAATACATTTGCCAGCTTTGCATTCCGACAAACGGAAATTCCCATCGTCACATCTTTCAAGGTCACTCCTCTTACCAAACCGCCTATTGAGGTAAATTCAATCCTGTCTGTGTAAATGCTGATAAAGGTACTGGCTCTGAAGGAATATTCACGATGCACAATAAGATTCATAAGAGCCTCTCTGACAGCCACCTCAGGGTAGTCCCTCCTGTCGATACGCCGCAGCTTGTCAAATGATGAATGGGTCTGATTACGGAAGTCAATAAAATCATAAGCATCATTCATCTGCTTAAACAGGGAGCCGGTAAACTCTTTCCGATCCTTAAATCGGTTTTTGTCTGTTCCTTCAAAAACAGCCGCCTTTATCGTATGCACGCACTGATCGGAAAGTAGCAGCCCCAGATTAGTATAAACGCCATCCTGTGTCATTATCCCAAGTGTTTTCATTTGTGCCTTTCCAAACCTTATATTCCGGTCTGAAAATTCTTTTTCTGCTTTTTCAAAGGTTAAATTCTGCTCCAAAGATCGCATTTCCTCAAAGTGGTCGCCATCTGTTTCTTTAATCATTTGACGAATTGCCGTATTGGTAGCAGGCACAGAGGAATATCCCTGACGGACATAGACCCCTTCGGGACGCAACCCTTTTTTTGCAATGTAATAAGGCCGCTCCGTTCCCTGCTGAATGTCAACCGCAACAATTTTCTTTCCGTCTACCGCCAAGGTTTCATAATGGAGAAACATGGTTAAATCCGGCTTGATGGCATCCCGAACCATATTGCTGACCTGCAAGGACGCACCGTCAGGGTCATCCAACCCCATTACAGTTCCATCATCCCGTACGCCGATATACAGCTTTCCACCCTCGCAGTTTGCAAAAGCAATGATTTCTTTTTTAATGTCCTCCACTATAATTGCTTTTAACTCAACCGTTTCACTTTCCTGAAAAGTCATCTCATCACCTCCCAAATTCATTCTAACCATATTCTAACCATTCTAACCATTCTTGTCAAGCAATTTATATTAATGGTTACAAAAATTTTGTGAATATGTGTACAATCCCTGAATATGAAATAAACACAAAAAATTCTGCCGTTTTTGTAAACGACAGAGCTTTTTACCGTTTGATGGACAATTTACTATACTTTTTTAACCTTTCTATTAACCGTTGTGTTTGTTTTTATTGTAAATAATATAAAGTCCTTCCATAAGCAGGTTTTCACAGCTATATATCTTGTGTCTGCAATATGGTATAATTTTTTGGCTTAAACCTCCCGTTGCGACATGGGTTGTTTTTTCTCCAAGCTCTTCTTCAAAATAGTCAATCAGTCCGTCAAGCATGGCGGCAGAGCCTAATATAACACCGTTTCGCATACAGTCCACAGTGTTTTTGCCAATGGCGTTTTTCGGCTTTTCCAAGCTTATAAAGGGCAGTTGAGCCGCCTTTGATGAAAGTGCGTCCAACGAGGTCATAACACCGGGGCAAATACAGCCGCCAATGTAGTTTTTGTTTTTGTCCACCACCTCGATTGTGGTTGCCGTTCCCATATCAATAATAATTATAGGCGGCTTGAATTTTGAAAGCGCCGCTACCGCCGTAACAATTCTGTCACTGCCCGTGGCTGAGGGGTTATCTGTTAAAATATTAAGTCCCGTTTTAATGCCCGGCCCTATAATAAGCGGATACTTCCCCGTAACAATTTTTACGGCTACCTTTATGGCATTAAGCACAGGAGGCACTACGCTGGATATTATGCTTCCGTCAATATCGCCTGCCCTTGTACCGTAAAGCTCAAGTATGTTTTTCAGGTCTATTGCATACTGGTCAGCCGTTCGGGAGCTGTCCGTTTTAATTCTGGAATTAAACAGCGCCCTCCCTTCTTTCGTAATTACACCGGTAACAATGTTTGTATTGCCAATATCTATTGCTAAAATCATTTAAAAACCCTTTCTCATTTGTTTGCATTATAAAGCCGAAAATATTACTCCCGAATTATTCGGTGTTTCCATAAGATTATATCATAGTATCTTATTCTTTGCAATCCATATACAAATATAACATAAGCTGATTGTGTCTTTCACAAATAAGCTCCTTTTGAATATAATAAAGCAAAGCTAAGGAGATGATTGTATGAAAATTTTTATAGACCCGGGTCACGGCGGCACAAACCCGGGCGCAATAGGCATAAACGGACTTACGGAGGCAGAGGTCAATTTGGATGTGGCGCTGCGTTTGGGAGAAATTTTGGCAGGCAGAGGCTATGACATTGAATACTCCCATACAGGTAACGAAACCCTTTCCCTTGCCGCAAGAGCAAACCGTGCCAACGCATGGGGTGCGGATTATTTTATAAGTATCCATTGCAATTCCAATCCCGACCCTTCAATAGGCGGCACGGAGTCATTCTATTACCGCCGCGGCACAACCGCCCAGCGTTTTGCCCAAACCGTAAATGATGCCCTTGTTGCGCAAATAAACCTGCGTGACATAGGTGTTTTTGAAAGAAATTTGGCGGTGCTTCGCCTTACAAGAATGCCTGCCGCATTGACAGAGCTTGCTTTTTTAACAAACCCGCAAGAGGCATATTTGCTAACCACATCAGAGTTTAGGCAAAATTGCGCCGTAGGTCTTGCCAACGGCATAATTCAATTTACTTCATAAAAAAGCCTTGGGTTTAACCGCCCAAGACTTTTTTGCATTTATTGTATTCTCGGCAATAAACCGACCTTTTTGTAAACCTTTCTAATAGTTTTGTAAGCAAGCCTTTCAGCTCTTTCGGCGCCGTCCTTAATAACGCTGTCCACATAAGCCTTGTCCTTCAAAACCTCTTCGTACCTTTCCTTTACGGGACGCAGCTCTTCAACAACCGCCTCGGCAACCGCCTCTTTAAATGCTCCGTAGCCAACCCCCGCAAACTCGTTTTCAGCCTCTTCAAGCGTCTTTCCGCTTACGGCACAATAAATGTTTAAAAGATTGGTAATGCCCGGCTTTTCGCTGCCTGCCTTAACCGTATTATCCGAGTCCGTAACGGCTCTTTTCACCTTGTTTCTAATTTGGTTTAAATCATCACTTATAAGAATAATGTTGTTGGCATTGGCGCTTTCGGATTTAGACATTTTTCTCGTAGGCTCCTGCAAACCCATAACACGAGAGCCTGCCTTGCCGATATAAGCATCGGGTACGGTAAATACATCTCCGTAAATATTGTTAAACCTTATGGCAATATCCCGTGTAATTTCCAAATGCTGCCTTTGGTCCTCTCCAACAGGCACCAAATCCGCCTGATACAATAAAATATCCGCCGCCATAAGACATGGATAGCTGAAAAGACCGCAGTTAATGTTGTCTGCGTGTCTTGCGGATTTATCCTTAAACTGGGTCATTCTGTTAAGCTCGCCCACATAGGTATAGCAGTTCAAAACCCATGCCAGCTCCGCATGTGCGCTAACGTGGGACTGGGCAAATACTATATTATCGTTGCTGTTAAGTCCCAAGGCAATAAAAAGGGAAAGCAGATTGCGGCTTCTTTTTCTAAGCTCCCCGGGGTTCTGCCTTACGGTAAGTGTATGCAAATCCGCAATGGCAAAAATACAGTTATATTCGTCAGAGAGCTTTCTCCAGTTTTTAAGCGCACCCAAATAATTTCCCAAGGATACATCTCCCGATGGCTGCATTAAGCTCAAAATAGTTTTTTTATCGTCCATTTTACACCTCTTAAAAATTCTGTAATAAATCTTTCACCATTATATTACTTTTCAATGCCAAATTCAAGAGCTAAAGCATTTTTCAGTTAAAAAGCCGTAAAGCTCGCTTGCCGTATATTTTATTCCGTTATCAAACCATTCCTCGCCGGTTTTCCTTTCAATGGTTATATTTTCAAGGCTCATTGAATATGAATAATCATTAATTTTTGTAATATCCTCCTTATTTGCCAAATGTACGCTTTATCCTTCTAAATCCCCCTATTAAAATATGTCTTAAAGGCATGGCAAAAACCCAAAGCCTTGAATATAAGCCGTAAATAAAGCCGTCACATTCAATTACTCTGCCCTTTCTGTTAATTTTGGAAACAATGGCAATTATCTGCCCTTTTTCTATTCCCTTTTCAACCACCCATTGGTTATCTCCGCACATATTAAAGCTGTTTCCGTCAACACCCACAGCTCTGTGCATTACAAGCTGACCCCCATCCCTTTCGTATAAAGCAATATCGTACTTTTTAATATTATCAGGCTTTATTAAAATAACGCTGTCGCCGCTGTTGTTAATGGTGGGCATCATACTGTAACCCTTTGGCGCAAACAAAAGCTCCGCCCCTTCTGATAGCAGTTTTTTTAACAATCCTCTGTTTTCGGAAAGCATAAGCCTGTCATATTCCATAAAAATATCATCCTTTTATAAAAAAAATATACACAACTGTCGGTTTTTCTGTTATACTAAAGCTATAAATTATACTGTAGGAGAAACACAAATGAAAAAAATCAAGCTCTTTTTTATTATTTTAATTTCCGTTTTGGCATTTTACGCAATATTACTGTCAATTATGTTTATTATGTCGTACGGCAAAACGGAAACCGCCGTATCATATTCCGTAACGGAAATAACCGCCGAAGAGCCGCCCACGGAAACCACGACCCAAGCTCCGCCCACGAAAATAAGCCTTATAATGGCAGGTGATATTTTGGCGCACGAGGGAGTTTATAACAGCGGACTTCAGTCCGACGGCACCTATAACTTTGACCATCTTTTCGCCCATGTAAAATCGGATATTCAATCCGCAGATATGGCAATAGTAAACCAGGAGGTTATTTTGGGCGGAACAGAAATGGGTCTTTCCGCATATCCTCTTTTCAACTCCCCTCAGGAGCTGGGGGACAGCCTTGTAAATGCAGGCTTTAATATTATTCTCCATGCCACAAACCATACTTTGGATAAAGGTGAGCAGGGTGTTGAAAACACAATTAACTTTTGGGAAACAAATCACCCCGATACAGCTTATTTGGGTATACATAATTCCCGGGAGGATTACGACAGCAACAGCGTATATTTTTATACAAAAAATGATATAACCGTTTCCGTGCTTAATTATACCTACGGCACAAACGGAATACCCCTGCCGCAGGATAAGCCTTATATTATAAATCTTCTTAATGAGGATAAGGTTAAGGCTGATATGGCTTATGCCAAAGAAAACTCCGACTTTATGGTAGTCTGCCCTCATTGGGGAACGGAATACCGCCTTGAGCCTGACGAAAGCCAGCTAAAATGGGCGCAGTTTTTTGCGGATAACGGCGCCGACCTTGTTATAGGCACTCATCCCCACGTTATAGAACCTGTAACAACATTAACGGGCATTGACGGAAACAAAACCCTTGTATTCTACTCATTGGGCAACTTCGTTTCCAATCAGGATACGGTTAATACAATGCTTGGCGCTATGGCAAAGGTAACAATCTCCAACAGCGGCGGCAAAGCGCATATAGAAAAATACTCCGCCGAGCCTGTTGTAACTCATTTACTTTTCGGAAGAGGTCTTATAACCACCTATAAATTAAGTGATTATACAGAAGAACTGGCATCGGAAAATAAAATCAGCCTATATGATTCGGGTTTTTCGCTTAATGCTTTAAAGGAGCTTAGCCGCAGCGTTTTAGGCACACCGTAATTTATTTGAAGGCGCTGAAATTATAGCCTATCCCCGTTATGGCATTTAAAATTTTGGGCAAATCCGCGCCTTGTATATAGCTGAAAACCTTTCCGCCGTCACCGTCACCCGTAACCTGCACCAAATCCATATCCAGTGTTGGGTGGAAAAACAGGCTTACCGCATTACCTTTTCCTGCGTCGGAAAGCAGCTTGCTTATGGTTTCTTCACAGCTTTCAACCCCAACGTGCTTAACATAGTCCGCAGGTGTTGGTATGTAGTAAAGCTTTTTATCTCCCACGGTTGTGTAAACAACCGTGTTTTTAAGTGCGTTTGAAGGATAGCTTTGATAAATTGCGTCAAAATAATATTCCGCCATTTTAAGCTGGTCACTTGTTGCTCCGTAATGAGGAAATTCAAAAAACTCTTCTTTATATCCCAGCTTGGCGCAGGCCTGCTTTGCCAAAATCATTCTATGCTGCTGTTCATAAAGGCTTAACGGTGTGTTAGCGCCCCATTCATAGCCATCGGCGGATCTTTCTTCTCCGTATTGATGTGTATAGCCGTGCAGTCCCAAATGACCGCCGTGATCCGCCATATAATCAAGAGTATAAATAAATGCCGTATTGTATAAGCTCTTGTTTTCGGTTATATCGTTGTAAATATTTGTTTTGGGGTTTCTGTAAACAGGTATCCACGCAATGTAATACTGCTGATTGTTGTTGTATAAATACTCCGCCATAAATCTCAGCTTTTCAATGTTTTCCATTGTGTATCTTGCGTCTGTGTCCATGCCGTCAGCCATAATGTCCTCAAGCCTTATATATGCGTTTTTGCCCCATGCGGTATTTCCCGCAACCTGTGCGTTAGAATAATCAAAGCTCTTTTTAACAATTCTTATTGTGTTTGTTTTCTCTTCAAACAATGGTATGTAACCCAAAGGCTCAATAATTTCATATAAATAAACGTATGCCTTGCCGCCGTCATAAACCATAATGCATCTGTTGCTATAGGCGGGACTTATTTGCACGGATATGTATTTTTCACCGACACATATTAAAAAGTTTTTTCCGTCAACTCGGTATGTACCTCCCAAAGCAGATAAAAACTCCTTAAAAGGAACACATACTCTGCCGTTGCAAAAAGCAACCTCCATAACCTGCTTTTGACCGTCAGGCAAATATATGTTTAATGTAGATGTGGTTATGTTTAAATTAATGCCCGGGTCGCTGTATTCTTCATAAGCGCTTGCACTTGTGCAAAACAGCATTATAAAAAATATAACGATCAGCATCAGCAGCATAAATCTCTTTTTCATTGCAAAACTTCCTTAATTTTTTATTATGGAAAAAGCAGAACTAATAAGCTCTGCTTTTATATGTCCATTTCTTAACAAACAGTACTTACTCGGTATAAAGCTCCTCAATCCAAAGCTCAAGGTCATTCTTTGCGTTTTCAACCTTGCTGCCCTCAATGGAGTAGCCATTTGCTATTTCTGAGTTAGGGCAAAGCGCTTTAATATCATCAAGACTGCTGCCCCAGCCGCTGCCGCCGTTTGTTGAAAACGGAACAACCGTCTTTCCGGAAAGATTCGTATTTTCCAAAAATGCTTTAACAATCATAGGCATTGTATCGTACCAAATAGGATAGCCTACATAAACAATATCGTAAGAAGAAAGAGAGTTTACGCTTCCCTTATAAGCAGGTCTTGCATTGCTGTCCTTTTCTTCCTGCGCAATAGCTTTAAGCTCAGCATCATCTGTCGGATAAGCCGTTTCGGGCACAATCTCGAAAACATCTGCGTCTACTCTGTCCTCAATATATCCCGCAAGCTTTTTTGTGCTGCCTGTTTGAGAAAAATATACAATAAGCGTTTTGCCCGTTTCTCCGTCGGTAATCTCCTCAGGCTCCTGCTCCGGCTCAACAGCCTGCACATTCTCTGCAATTGTTACGGTTCTGCTTGCCGCTTCCCAATTTACAACAAGTCCAAAGCTTTCCGCAACAAATCTTATCGGCAGCATTGTTCTTCCGTTAATTATTGCAGGCGCTGTGTCAAGCTCGCTTGCTTCATCGTTAAGGTAGGCTGTTTTTTCACCGATAACAAGCTTTACGGTGTCCTCTCCCTTTACAAGAGTAACCGTCTGTGTTTCCGCCTCCCAGCCAACAGTACCGCCAAACTCCTCAACAACAGCTCTTACGGGCAAAAGCGTTCTTCCGTCTATAATAACGGGAGCTGTTCCCTGCTCGTCAATAGCCTTGCTTTCACCGTTTACAAGCATAGCGGAACTGCCTATTGTAAGTACAACGGTGTTTACGGCAGCTTCTGCCCCAAAAACCGTAATACCGCTAAAAACAACAATCAAACTAAGTAAAAATGCAATTATTTTTTTCATAATATTTCTCCTTCGCAAAATTATATTTGCCGCCGATACACCCATCACACGGCTTCATTTAACATTATACTACTTAAATTCTTAAAAGTAAACATAATTAAAACATTTTTAATAAAAATGTAACAAACAGGTATTCACAGCTTATCCAAAAAGCTCATTCCAATATTATATAAAACATAAACTATAATAATTCCCACAGTGTATCCGTCAATAAAATTAACCTTAACATTTTCCTCGGCAGGCGCAGGCTTTGCTTCGGCGGTTTTGCGGTTATATCTTATAAATCCCTTTAAAAGCAATGCCAAAAGTCCTCCGAAAATAATCAGCATAACACCAAACGCAGCCAATGTTCCGCCGCTTACCGGCTCTGCCGCCGTTTCCGCCGCTTCAGCCGTTTCCTGCACATTCGCAAGCATATATGCCGCCGTCACCTGAGTTCCGTTAATTATAAAATGCATAAGCATTGAAGATAAAATACTTCCCGTATAATAAACCGCCACGGCAAATATGACCCCTGCAAAAGTTGCGTAAGGCAGCTGATAAGGCGAAAGGTGAAACAACCCGAAAAACACGGCTGAAAGCACAACAGCCCTTTTAACGTCAAATTTTTTTGCCGAGCCGAAAAATATACCTCTATAAACCGTTTCTTCCAAAACCGCAGGTAAAAATGCCATTACAGTCAGGCTTACAATAAAGGGCAGTTTAAAAATTTCCTCATTAAACTGCTGCAGGGTATCCGCAGGGAAAAATATATCCGTAATACTTCCCAAAATACTCATAACAGGCAGCATTACTAAACTTATAATTACAATATATATTATGTTCCAAAGGGACAGCTTTTTTAACGGTATAATTTCATTAAAGCTGTGTTTAAACAAAAATAATATAAATAATGAAGGAAGCGCCAAAAGCAGCAAATCCTGAAGCACCATAAGAAAAGCAAGGCTGTTGGGTTCGGG
The DNA here is from genome assembly GCA_964388305.1 of uncultured Lachnospiraceae bacterium. Taxonomy (GTDB): domain Bacteria; phylum Bacillota; class Clostridia; order Lachnospirales; family CAG-274; genus JAJQCI01. The sequence continues at coordinate 16,476 of CAYMAA010000017.1, forward strand.
CATATTGGGCAAAAATATTAAAATAAAGGCATACGCCGCCGCAATTAGTATCTGAAGAAGGGTCGCCTGATATAACATTAAAAGAAACATTGTTCTGTTTACGCTTTTAATACTTTTCATCAGCCTCTTCCTCCGTTTTTTCCGTCAAAAAATCCTCCCTTTCCTTCTGCTGTTTAATAAGCCTTCTGTTTTCCACAGTCTGTACAATAACATTGGAAAGCACCGCAAAAACAGGCACTCCAAAAAACATACCCCAAAAATTAAACAGACTTCCCCCTATAAGAATTGAAAAAATAACTCCCAGCGGAGATATTCCTATAGATTCTCCAAGAACACGAGGCCCCAAAATATACCCGTCAAACTGCTGAAGTATAAATATAAACAGAGCCATCCACAAAGCGCTGTAGGGCTGCTGTAAAAAGCAAATTATTACAACAGGCACAGCTCCTATAAAGGGCCCGAAGTAGGGTATCATATTTGTAATGCCAATTATAAAGGCAAAAAACAAAGCATAATCCGGACTTATAAAGGAACAGCCGAAAAAGAAAATTATTCCTATAATAATGGAGTCTATTGCCTTGCCTATAAAAAACTTTTCAAATGTGTTGTTTGCGTATTTTACAAAGTCAATAAACCTGCCGTATTGCTTTTTTGGCAGAATAATATAAAAAACATTTTTTGCGAATTTTTTTAAGCCGTCCTCTGCGGTTAATATGTAAACACTTATTATAATGCTTATTATAACGCTTAAAGACCAGCTTGCCAAATTATATGTTCCCACAACAAGGCTGCCCATAAGGTCGGGCATATTGTTCAATAATGTATTTAAAAACTTTGTAATATAATCTCTTAAAGAATTAAAAATCTCGTATGTGTAGGAGTCCCGACCCCCTTCCATAAGGTCATTAAACATAATATTAACAGCCTTTTCAAATTCGGGAATATATTTTTCGCTTATACTGTAGGTTATTGCGGAAACACTCGTTACAATTTCGGGAATAATGCTTACTGTCATAAAAATTATAAAAACAATAAGCAAAACATAGGTTGTTGCCATTGAAAGAGTCCTCGGCAGCCTTTTATGCTTTTTTAAAAAACCGATTTTGCCAAAAAGGTGATTTTGGAAAAATGCCGTAATATGACTTAAAATATAGGCAATAAGCGCACCGTAAATAAACGGCTTAAACAATGCAAAAATCCCCCCGAACAGCTTGTTGGGATTTATTGTTTTTGTAAGCTGATAAAGTATTATGGCAATAATTACCGTAAGCAAAATGCCCGAGTATCTTTTAAGACTGTTTTTTATTGCATTAAACATAAAAATCCTCCCGTCAGGATATTTTCGCAAGCATAAGACTGACAATTTTTTCGGACTGAGCCGCCGCCAGCGCCTTAAACGCAGGGTAGTCCATATTTCCGGAGTTATCCGCAGAGTCGGACATGGCTCTTATAATAACAAAGGGTATTTTGTTAAGATAACAGGTTTGAGCAATTGCGCTGCCCTCCATTTCACAGCAGGCTGCGTTAAAGTTGTTTACAATGTATTCCTTTAGCCTGCTGTCGGCAACAAAAATGTCCCCTCCGGCAACTCTGCCAACCATACCCTTAATGCCGCACTCCGCAAGCGCCTCCTTAGCGGTTTCAATCAGTCGGCTGTCCGCCTCAAAAAGAGATGTTTCCATATCGGGTATAACCCCGGGGGCATAACCCAAGGCCTCCACATTAATATCGTGGTGCATTGCGTCGGATGAAATTACCACATCTCCCACATTAAGTCCCTCAGCCAATGCTCCTGCCACACCTATGTTTATAATGCAGTCCACACCGTACATATCTATCATTATTTGAGTGCATACGGCAGCGTTTACCTTGCCTATGCCGCACTTTACCAAAACCGCATTGTTGCCCTCAAGAGAGCCTAATATAAAGTTTGCGCCAACAATGTTTTTAACGGAAATTACCTTTGTTTTTTCTATTAGGGTGCGTATTTCCAAATCCATTGCACCTATAATTCCTATAGTTTTCATAAAGCCCTCCTTTATTCCATTATTCCACGGTTACACTCTTTGCGAGGTTTCTCGGCTTATCCACATAGTTGCCCCGTCCCACAGCCATATAATAAGCAAAAAGCTGTTGAGGAATGTTTGCCAAAAGCGGCGTAAGCATCGGATGTGTTTTGGGAATATAAATGAAATCGTCCGCATATTTTTCAATTTCCCTGTTGCCCTCCATTGCAATTATAAGTACTCTTGCGCCTCTTGCCTTAACCTCCTTAATGTTGCTTATTGTTTTCGCAAAAAGCTCCTGCTGAGTTGCCACACCGATAACAAGGGTGCTGTCCTCAATAAGGGCAATAGGCCCGTGCTTCAGTTCACCTGCGGCGTAAGGCTCGCTGTGCAAATAAGCAATTTCCTTTAGTTTAAGAGAACCCTCCCTGCAAACAACATAGTCCAAACCTCTGCCAATGTAAAATATGTTTTTGGAGTCTATATATTTCTCCATAAATCTTTTAACATTGGGCGCTTTTGTAAGTATTTTATTAATATGAGATGGAAGAAGCTCCATTTCGCGCTTAATTTCCTTAAATTCTTCGGCGGAAATACGATTAAGCTCCAAGCAGATATGCAGTGTTAAAAGAAACATTGCAACAACCTGCGCGGAAAAAGCCTTTGTGGAAGCAACGGCGATTTCAGGCCCCGCAAGGGTGTAAATAACATCGTCCGCCTCTCTTGCAATAGATGAGCCGACCACATTAACAACAGCAAGTACTCTTGCGTTTTTACGCTTCGCAAGCCTCATTGCCTCCAATGTGTCCGCAGTTTCACCGGATTGTGAAATAACTATAACGAGAGTGTTTTCGTCAATTAAAGGATTTTTGTATCTGAACTCGCTTGCCACATCGGAGTTTACGGGTATACGAGCCATTTTTTCTATAAGAAATTTCCCCACAAGTCCTGCATAATAAGCCGTTCCGCAGGCAACAACGTAAACCTTGTTTATTTTTTCAAGCTCATTTTTGTCCAGATTAATTCCGTCAAGCAAAATACCGCTGCCGTCAGGCTTAAAGCGGCGGTTTAAGTTGTCCGCAACAACCTTTGGCTGTTCATAAATCTCTTTCAGCATAAAATGATCGTAGCCGTTCTTTTCAGCCGCCTCAATAGACCAGTTTACAACATAAACCTCTTTGTGTATTTCTTCTCTTTTTGTGTTGTAAAGCTTAACGCCGTCGGTTGTAAGCACCGCAATCTCGTTATCCTCCAAAATATATGTGTTTCTTGTATATTTAAGTATGGCAGGCATATCCGATGCAATAAAGTTTTCCCCTTCACCAAGTCCCACAATAAGAGGACTGTTCTTTTTTGCGGTTATAAGCTCTTCGGGGTGGTCCTTGCAAATAATACCCAAAGCATAAGAGCCGTCCACCTTATCAAGAGCATTAAAAACAGCGTCCAGAATATCTCCGCTTTGCTTATAAAAATAATCTATAAGCTGAGCCACCGTTTCCGTATCCGTTTCTGAAACAAACTCATATCCTTTGGATTGAAGCAGCTCCTTTATCTCCATATAATTTTCAATAATTCCGTTGTGAACAACAGCAATTTCCTCAGAGCTGCTGAAATGCGGATGAGCATTTACATCTGAGGGAGCGCCGTGGGTTGCCCAGCGTGTATGCCCTATGCCCACACTTCCCATAATAGGCGTGACATAAAGCTTATCTCTTAAATTTTCCACTCTGCCCTTTGTTTTGCAAATATCAATGGTGTTGCACGCACTGTTGTATACCGCAACACCTGCGGAGTCATATCCTCTGTATTCCAGCTTTTCCAGTCCCTGTAAAAGTACGGGAACCGCATTTCTTTTTCCAATATATCCTACTATTCCACACATACTAACACCTCCAAGGTTTTATTTTAGGTAAACACCTGTTAATTCGCCGAAGCAAATTTTATACGAAAGATGTCGGGTGACTGATTAATCAGTTGTTCCCCAACACTGTTTCTATAAGCTTTGCAAGCTTTTCCGCCTCTGCGGTAATGGAGTCAATATCCCTGCCCTCTATCATTACTCTTACAAGAGGCTCAGTACCCGACGGACGAATTAAAACCCTGCCGTTTCCGGCAAATTTGTCCTCCACCTCTTTTATGGCAGCCTTTATAACATCGTTGTTTTCGTAGCCGTGCTTTTTGGTGTTGTCCACCCTTGCGTTAATAAGTACCTGAGGCAAAAGCTCCATAATTTTTTTCAGTTCGGAAATCCTCCCGTTCTTTTCCTTAATTACCGTAAGCAGAGTTACCGCTGTTAAAAGACCGTCACCTGTTGTGTTTTTGTCCAAAATAATAATATGTCCGGATTGCTCTCCGCCTAAATTGTGGTTGTTTTTACGCATTTCCTCAATAACGTAACGGTCGCCAACTCCTGTTACCGCAACATTTATGCCCTGCTTTTTCGCCATAAGCATAAAGCCTAAGTTGCTCATTACCGTTGCGGTAATGGTATTGTCTTTAAGAATACCCTTTTCCTTAAAGCTGTTGCCTATAACAGCCATTATCATATCCCCGTCTACGGTTTCACCGTTTTCGTCCACACAAAGACAACGGTCGCCGTCGCCGTCAAAAGCAATTCCAATATCCGCACCGGCCTCTTTTACCTTTGCTTTAAGGTTTTCCAAATGAGTAGAGCCGCAGTTGTCGTTTATGTTCGTTCCGTCAGGCTCAGCGCTAATAAACGTAACGTCAGCATTCAATGCCTTAAAAACAAGCCTTGCCGCCATATATGTAGCGCCGTTGGCACAGTCCGCCACAATTTTTATGCCCGAAAGGTCAGCGCTTGCGGACGCCGCAATAAAATCCGCATAATCCTGTACCGCCGTATCACAAACTATCCTTCTGCCAACCTGTACGCCTGTAGGGCATGGCAAACTGTCCGTGCGGTTTTGCATAACGTCCTCAATTTCCGCTTCGATTTCATCGCTTAACTTAAATCCGTCACCGTTAAAAAACTTAATTCCGTTGTCCTTTACGGGGTTGTGAGATGCGGAAATTACAACACCTGCATCAGCGCCGTAAAAACGTGCAAGATAAGCCACCGCAGGAGTTGGAATAATGCCTAAACTGATAACATCTGCTCCAACGGAGCATATACCTGCGGTTAAAGCCGCCTCCAACATTCCTCCCGAAATTCTCGTGTCCATTCCTACCAATATTTTTGCTTTATGATTATTTTTGTTAGCCAAAACATACGCCCCTGCCCTGCCAAGCTTGTACGCAAGCTCACAGGTAAGCTCGGAGTTGGCTACCCCACGAACACCGTCCGTACCGAAAAATGCACCCATTGTTAATATTTCCTCCTAAAAAACAATAAACAGAAAAAATTGAAGCCGCCTATATAAAACACACAAACTTCACACTTAAATTTACATTATTATAACATTTTATTTATTTTATGTAAATACCTTTTTAATCGGGAGTTTGACAGCTCGGCGGTTTGACGGCGGCAAAGCCGAAAAACGCCGGGGTATTCCCGCTACGCATTGTACCGCCAAAAAAGGGCGGCTAAGCCAAAACCGCTTAACCGCCCATAGTTACGTTTGCATTATTAGCGAAAACAATATTTTCTGCAGCTTTCTCAGCTATTCAGCTATTGTTCCCATAGCAGCCTCTGTGGTTTCTTCCGATGTGGTTTCCGCAAGAACCGTACCGCTAAGAATTCTTAACGCCTCTTTCATTTCCTCGATGGTATTATTTTCAAGATTAAGAAAAATCTCAACAGATCTAAAGAGTATCTTAAGCTCATCTTCATTTTCTGAAATGTCTGCATCTATATTTAGAATAGCATATTTGCTGCCATCAAGTCCCTTGAAAATTTTTATTGATGTTTCATTTGAAATATTTATAACAATTAGTCTTTCCTTTAATATTGGATACTCGTCTTTCATTTCTTTTGAAACTTCGTCTATCATTCCAACATCTGTAAATATATCTTCGTATGCTAAATATCCTATTTTAGATACAAACCCAAATTGCTTTTCATAAAATTGCTCTTCTTTCGTAAAAAATTTAACTACTGCTTTGTGAAATCCCACTCCTATCGGATATAAATCCATCTTCATCGTACTATACCCTGTAGTATATTTCTTCCCATCAATAATCAGCTCTATCTTTTCAGGGGTGGTTTTGGACGTAATATTTAAAAACTTTCTTTCAATTATAATTATGGCATACTCGTCCTCATACTCTTCATTTTGTTCATCTGTTTCATCTGTTTCATTTGCAAAAATCATTGTGGGAATTAATGCTAATGTCATTATAACCAATAACGCCAATAATATCTTTTTCATTTTACTTTTTCCCCCTGTAAATTAATTAATCATTTTCCTACGGTTAATTATAATAAATATTTATAAAAGTGTCAATAAGCAATCTCCGCTCTTTCCCAATTGTACCGCCAAAATAAGGGCGGCTAAGCCAAAACCGCTTAACCGCCCTTTCAGTCAATTTCAATTATTTTACTTTATAAACAGCAGTTTTTGTGTCGCTTATCCATTCAACTTCAACCCCCAAGGCTTCACCCAAAGCCCTGAACGGTATAAACATTCTGCCGTCCTTTATCTCCGCCTTAACGCCGTTTTCCATAACTGTTGACTTGCCATTAACAACCATAGTGTCACTGCCTGCGGTAAATTTAATAACCTTGCCGTCTGCTGAAATGGTTGCAGTCTTTGTTGCTGCGTCCCAAGCAATTAATTTGCTCGTATCGGCATTTTCAACATCACCGCCGCATATAGCAAGCGCCACAAACCTTAACGGCACAA
>CAYMAA010000018.1:0-23266 GCA_964388305.1 uncultured Lachnospiraceae bacterium
TGCTGTTGTAAATTATGGCAGGCTGATCCGCCTCAACAGCTTCTCCGTCTATTATTAAATTAACCTTTGTATAATCATCGGCATAAGCATTAAAGCCAAAAGCACTGACAGCAACCGCCGCCGCTAAAACCGCAGCCATTTTTTTCATAAAAATCCCCCTAAAAAATCAAATTAATTAATATATGAATTATATCACAAAATCAACCGCATTGCAAGTAAAGGCAAAATCAACCCAAAATAGCACTGTCGCTTGTAAACTCTTCTCCTGCCTCCGCACTGAATTTATTGAGAAGATCCTCAACCTTCAGGTTTTTCTTTTCTTCCCCTGAAATATCCAGTATAATTCTGCCCTTATTCATCATAATAAGCCTGTTTCCGTGAGCTATGGCGTCCCTCATATTGTGAGTAACCATAATTGTTGTAAGATTATTCTTTCTAACAACCATATCACTAAGCTCCAAAACCTTTGCGGCTGTTTTTGGGTCTAATGCCGCCGTATGCTCGTCAAGAAGTAAAATTTTCGGCTTAACAAGAGTTGCCATAAGCAGTGTTAAAGCCTGCCTTTGACCTCCCGAAAGAAGTCCCACCTTGTCCGAAAGCCTGTTTTCAAGTCCCAGTCCCAGTGTAGCCAAAAGCTCTTTATACTGTTTCTTTTCCTTGTGAGTAATGCCCCACCTAAGTCCTCTGCTCTTTCCTCTTCTGTAAGCAAGCGCCAAATTGTCCTCAATGTTCATACTTGCGGCAGTACCCGTCATAGGGTCTTGAAAAACTCTGCCTATAAAAGCGGATCTCTTGTATTCCGAAAGCTTTGTAACGTCCTTTTCGTCTATAATAATACTGCCGCCGTCCACGGGAAATACTCCCGCAACGGAATTGAGCATGGTGCTTTTTCCTGCGCCGTTTCCGCCGATAACGGTAACAAAATCCCCCTCTTTAAGATTAAGACTAAGACCGTTCAATACCCTGTTTTCATTAATAGTACCGGGGTTAAAGGTTTTATAAATATTTTCTAATTTAAGCATTTTACTTTTCCCCCTTTAAAGACTTAATAACAGTCATAGCATAGCTTCTGCCTACAGGCAAAGCCAAACAAACAGCAACGGTTATTGCCGTAAACAGTTTAAGGTCGTTAGGGTTCATACCTGCTTTAAGCACAAGCGCAATAATAACCCTGTAAAGAATAGCTCCCAAACAAACAGCAAAAATAACACGCTTAAAGCTGTTGGTTTTCATTGCGAAAAGCACCTCGCCTATAATAAGCGACGCAAGACCTATAACAATAGACCCCGTACCCATTTGCACGTCCGAAAAGGACTGGTTTTGGGCAATAAGCGCGCCTGCAAAGGCAACAAACCCGTTGGAGATTACAAGACCTATGTTTATCATTGTGTTTGTATTAATTCCCTGCGCTCTCGCCATTTGAGGGTTAGACCCTGTTGCCCTAACCGCACTGCCAAGCTCCGTTCCAAAAAACCAATACATAAATACTGAAACAATTATACAGCAAATAACGCCTATAATAAGTATTGATATGTTTTTATCCAGATTGAAAGAATTAACAAGTCCCGTAAAAACAGTTTCGTTTTTTAAAAGAGGTATGTTGGACTTTCCCATAATTCTTAAATTAACTGAATATAATGCAATCATTGTTAAAATACCTGCCAAAAGAGGCGGAATTTTAAGCTTTGTATGTAAAAGTCCCGTAACAAGTCCTGCCAGCATACCGGCAAAAATCGCAAAGCAGGTAGAAACCCACGGGTTGTAACCAATACTTATAAAATGCGCCGCAACAGCCGCACCTGTAGCAATAGACCCCTCTACGGTTAAATCCGCAATGTCCAAAATTTTGTATGTTATATATACCCCGAGGGTCATAATTGCCCAAAGTGTACCAAGCGAAACCGCTCCTAAAATAATAGCTCCCATATAATTTCCCTTTCCGTTCGCCTTTCATAAAAAGGGAATGACGTATGCGCCATTCCCTCAGACAGGCTTGTAAATAACTTTATAAAAATCAGTTTTCAGGTGTATAAATAAATTCGGAATACTTTTCGGGAATTGTAATTCCCAAAGCCTCTGCCGCCTCGCCGTTAAAGCAGTATTCATACTCAGACGAGCCTTGAATAGGCATTGTTGCAGGGTCAGCGCCGTTTAAAAGAACGTCCGCAGCCATAACACCTGCCTGATAACCTATAGAGTAGTAGGTAATACCGAGAGTTGCAAAGCCGCCGCTTTGCACCATACCGCTTTCTCCGCAGAATACGGGGATTTTAGCGGCCAAAGCAACTTCGTTTACAATAGGCATTGAAGAAGCGAATACATTGTCGGTAGGAATGTAAATGGCGTCGCACTTAGTTACAATTGTTTGTGTAGCCTGCTGAACCTCGTTTGTGTTGGAAACTGTCTGTTCAACTGTTTCAAAGCCAAGCTCCTCACAAACCTCTTTAGCCATATTTGTCTGTAAAATAGAGTTATCCTCGTTAGAGCAGTAAAGGAAACCGACGGTTTTAACATCAGGGCAAATTTCCTGAATTAACTTAATCTGATCCTCAATAGGGTTCATATCCGTAGTACCTGTTACGTTTCCTCCGGGTTCTTCATCACTTTGAGCAAGTCCTGCCTCGGTATAGGATGTAATGGCTGTACCGATAATGGGTATTTCCGTTGTTTTGCCTGCAACAGCCTGAGCCGCAGGAGTCGCAATGGCAAAAATAAGGTCATCATTGTCTGCTACAAACTGATCTGCAATTGTTGCATAATTGTTTGTGTCGCCCTGACCGTTTTCATAGTCTATTGTAAGGTTTTCTCCGTCAACAAGACCATTGTCTTTAAGAGCATCAACAAAACCCTCTTCCGATGAGTTAAGAGCCTCGTGATCCATCATTTTAATAATACCTATTTTGTAGCTTCCCTCAGCAAGCTCCGCACCCTCTCCGTTTTCCGCAACAGTTGTGGCGGTATCGCCTTCAGCGCCGCTTTCCTGAGTTGTGCCGCCGCAGGCAGCCATAGATAAAGCCATAACACCGGCAGTTAAAACAGCAGCGGCATTTTTGAATTTTAACATAAATTTTTCCTCCTAAAAAATAGTTAGCCTTATAACATACATAAAACATACAATTATTATACAAGCCCATAGGTTTTACATATTAACAAGTCAAGGATATTCGTACTCCGCTATCACTGCGCATACTTCAGAACTTTTGCTGCGCGAAGGTGTAGCTTAAAACCGGAAAGAAGCCGATATTTCCGCATGGCAGGTTTTGCTTTAGCAAAACTTACAAGCCTAATAGGCGGTTGACTTCCTTGCTTGGTTAAAATTAAATGTTATCCTCACTTGTATAAATTATAAGATTTTTAAGCAAAAAAGTCAATAGCTTATTTAACGGCTTTGTAATTATGTACAAAAAAATAACCGTCAAGCGCCACCCTTTTGCAAAGCTTGGCTTGCCTGACGGTTATAATGCAGGTATTTATGACTTTGATATATTATTTTAAGGCTTATACTGTCATAACATTTGCCGCCTGAGGGCCCTTTGCCCCCTGAACAACATCAAATTCAACCTTTTGCCCTTCATCAAGGGACTTGTAGCCATCTGCCTGAATTGCGGAAAAATGTACAAAAACATCTTCCTCGCCGGGTATTGAAATAAACCCGAAGCCCTTTTCAGCATTAAACCATTTTACCGTACCGCTTTTCATTGTTATAAAACCTCCAAATAAAAATTATGTACCTGTTTATTTAAGTACAGGTACATAATATATCTTTTGGAATAAAATGTCAATTATATTTCGTAAGCAAATTATTCGGCAATCTTCCAAAAACATTTAAAAATCATTCTTCTTCCAAAAACTCTTCCAAAACACTGTTAAATTCGTCAGGTCTTTTTTTTGAAACAAAATGATCTCCGCCTTTTATAATTTTAAGCCGTGAGTTTGGCAGGCTGCCTGCAATCTTTCTTGTGTGGCTGTCCCTTATCATATCCTTGCTGCCTGCTATAACAAGTGTTTTTGTTTTAATTTTGTTTAAATCCTCCGTAAGTATGTAAGGCTCGTTTACCATAAGTCCCAAATACTCCTTATTAAGGTTAGCCATTAACGGATTTAAAGAGCTTGCAAGCCTGCACATTTGGTAAGAAATGAATATGGGCAGCTGATGCCTTAGCTTAACCCCCCACGGATTTATGTTTGCCCCCACAAGAATTAATCTTTTAATCATATCCCCGTGACGCATTGCAAAATACATGGCAATACTGCCTCCATCGGAAAAACCCAGCAGATTAAAATTGTTAAAACCGAAGTTGTAAACAATGGCATAAAGGTCATCAGCCATAACGGTAAGGCTTAAACTGCCCTGCCCAAATGAGGACTCTCCATGCCCTCTGCTGTCTATGGCAACAACCTTATATTTTGTTTTAAAATACTCTATTTGCTCGTCAAAATAATGTAAATTTCCGGAATTTCCGTGAAGAAGTATTAGTACCTCTTCATTTTCTTCTCCGTAAATTTCGTAATAAATCTGAGCGCTGCCGGAGGGTATATAGCCGCTTGTCATAATTCTTCACTCCCAAACCCTTTAATTCCGTTTCTGTTTAAAAGCTCATCAATACTTGAAGCAACAAATTTAAGATTTTTCAGCAGCCGGTTTTCAGCTCTAATAAAAGCCGCCGTGTCATCATCTCTTAAAAGAGAAAAATATACACTTGAAACGTGCTTTTCAAATCCCAAATCCCTTCTGCCCTCTTTTTCCATATCACAAAACTGTATATGCAGCTTTTTAAACTCCTTTACCTTTGAAAGAGCCTCCTTATTGGCAAATAGCTCCTTCTTTGCGGCAGTATAATCCTTAACAATGTCGCTGTTTTCAAAATCGTTGCACAACTCAACAAATCTGCTGTATAAATCCGTCATAATAAAACCTCGCAGCCGCCCTTTTATTAATTTATATCCATAATAATAGGTAAAATCATAGGACTTCTCTTAGTCTTTTTCCAAATATAGTCCTTAAGGGTATCTTTAATTATATTTTTAATGTAAGTCCACTCTGTAATATGCTTATTTTCGCAGGTTTCCAAAGCATCGCTTACAACCTCTCTCGCTTCTTCCATAAGTCCTTCAGACTCACGCACATAAACAAAGCCTCTGCTTATAATATCAGGCCCTGTAATAACTCTGCCCGTTTCTCTTTCCATGGCAACAACAACAATCATAAGTCCGTCTTGAGATAAATGCCGTCTGTCCCTTATAACAATGTTTCCCACATCACCAACTCCAAGGCCGTCCACAAAAACCTGCCCCGTAGGCACACTGCCGGCTATTTTGGCGTGTCTGCCGTCAAGCTCCAGAACATCTCCAAGTCCCAGCACAAAAACATTTTTCTTGTTCATACCCAAATCCTCTGCAAGCATGGCATGAGTTTTAAGCATTTTAAACTCGCCGTGAACAGGCACAAAAAACTTAGGCTTAATAAGACTGTGCAAAAGCTTGATTTCCTCCTGCCTTGCATGCCCTGAAACGTGTACGTCCATAAGACCCTCGTAAATAACATCCGTACCTTTTTTCAATAAATCATTTATAAGAGTGTTTACGGCTTTTTCGTTACCCGGTATGGGAGATGCGCTTATAACAATTTTATCTCCTGCCTTAACATCAACAAGCTTGTGGTCGTTAGAGGCAATTCGGGAAAGGGCGGACATGGTTTCACCCTGAGAGCCTGTCATTAAAATACATACTCTGTTGTCCTCATAACGGCGTATTTCGCTAATATCCACCATTGTGTTTGGCGGCGGATTTAAGTAACCCAAATCTATAGCCGTTTTAACCACGTTGGACATACTTCTTCCGATAACGGCAACCTTTCTGTCGTGATCGTATGCGGAATTTATAATTTGCTGTATTCTGTGAACATTTGAAGAAAATGTAGCAACCATTATTCTGCTTTCGGGTGTTTCATCAAAAATTTTACCAAAAATTTTCCCCACGGACTTTTCGCTCATTGTATAGCCGGGCAGCTCCACATTTGTACTTTCGCACATAAAAAGCAAAACGCCCTCCTTGCCAAGCTCGGCAAACCTTTGCAAATCAATCATTTCACCGTCAATAGGGGTATAATCCACCTTAAAATCACCCGAATGAATAACCGTGCCTATAGGAGTTTTTATTGCAAGTGCCGCAGCATCGGCAATGCTGTGGTTTGTATGGATAAACTCCACCTTAAAATATCTGCCTAAATGAATGGTATCACCGGCGCTTACACAGTGACAGTCCGCAATACTTAAAATATTGTGTTCTCTCAGCTTGGACTCTATAAGTCCAATGGTAAGCCTCGTGCCGTAAATAGGCACATTAAGCTCCTTTAAAAAATACGGTATCGCCCCAATGTGATCCTCATGGCCGTGAGTAAACACTACACCCTTAATTTTATTTCTGTTTTTAGTACAGTAAGAAAAATCAGGAATTACGAGGTCAATTCCCAGCATATCGTCCTCCGGAAAAGCCACTCCGCAATCCACAATTACAGCCTCGTCCTCATACTCAAACAAGGTCATATTTTTTCCAATCTCATTAAGTCCGCCCAAGGGTATTACCTTCAGCTTACTTGTTTTTCTTGTTATCAAGCTTACACCTCCGTCTTTTAAAAAATCATTTCGTAATCATTGTCATCGCTGCTTAAAGCAATAGCAGCCTGAGCGTACTCGTTGTCATCGCATACAAACTCAAAGGCTATGCTCTCGCCGTCATCATCAACTTCTTTAATAATATACGCTTCAGGCTCTTCACGATCATAGTCATCGGTTTTAACAACAAGCAAATATCTTTTTTTATTAATTTCCACACCATCAATTACGGTAAATTCTATTTCCGTTCCGTCCTCATCTGCCATAACTATGGTTTCAAGCTCTTTTTCATCTTTTTCAGAAGTATTTTTTTCTTCAAGCATTATTGTTCCCTCGCAATTTGTCTTTCCAAAAATGTTTGTAAAATTATAACCGCGGCCTTTTCATCAATAACATTTTTTCTCTCTTTTGAGCCCACGCCTGTTTCAAGCATAGCTCTCTCCGCCTGAACAGAGGTAAGCCTTTCATCCTGAAGTTCAAACCGCACCCTTTTAAAGGTTCGTTCAAGTCTTTCTTTAAAAAGCTCGGTTTTTTTGCATCTCTCAGATACACTTCCGTCTAAATTTAAAGGGTATCCCATCACAATACAACCTATACCGTATTCCTTAATAATATCTCCAATGCGGTGAACATTTGCCTTTAAATCAGCTTCTTTTTTTCTTCTTAATGTTTCCAGTCCCAAAGCAAGGCGGTTTTCAGGGTCGCTCACTGCAACCCCAATAGTTTTTGCGCCAAAATCAAGCCCCAAATATCTCATAATTTATATATTTTTATTAAGGCTGTTCAAATATGAAGAAACAATCTCCTCCAAGAGCTCATCTCTTTCAAATTTACTTATAAGACTTCTCGCATTGTTATGCCCCGTAATATAGGTAGGATCTCCCGACAAAATATAACCCACTATCTGATTTACGGGATTATAACCCTTTTCTTTAAGAGCCTTATAAACAAGTCTGATAACTACGCTTACATCAGACTTATCAGACCTGTCTATCTGAAAATTCATCTGCTGAGTTTCGCTTAAATTTCTCATACTATCACCTCTAATATCAAAATACAAAACATTCTATTATATATCATACTATATTTTCCAAAAAAAATCAATAATAATTTCAAAATATAAGCTTATTGTGCCGCTCCCTGTTTTATATCGTTGTGCCTGCGTCACAACGATATAAAACAGGGACCCGTGAGGGGGTGAGGGCGGGGCGACGGCGGCGCCGCTGACGCCGCCACCGCCCCGCCGCAAGCCTTAGCGCTTCGTTATTACACGGTAAAATTACCAGTCCTTTGGTTTTTAAGTTACTTATACTCCCAAACTTTAATTATAAACAACCTCGCCAAGCATATTCCCCTCACTGATTATATCCATAAGCCTTACATTTAAAACCGTATTAACCAAATCTTCACTGCTTTTAACTCTTACATTAATATAATTAGACGTATGCCCCTCATAGAACCCCTGCTCGTCAAGCCTTTCAAACAGTACCTTTTCGGTTTTGCCTATATATCTTTTCATAAACGCCCTGCTGTTTTCTTCGGAAACCTCCAAAAGGCGCTTAACTCTGTTCTGTTTTACGGCTGCCTCAATCTGACCACCCATTCTTGCCGCAACAGTACCCTTTTTAGGCGAATAAGGAAAAGCGTGTATTTTAAACAATTCGCACTTTTTGGCAAGCTTAACGGATTTTTCAAAATCATCCTCGCTCTCTCCCGGAAAACCGGCAATAATATCCGTAGTAATTGCAGTATCTTCCCAAAGCTCTCTCAGCATATTGCAGGCTTTGTAATACTCCTCCGCCGTATAACGTCTGTTCATTGCTTTAAGCACTTTGTCGCTTCCGCTTTGCAGTGATAAATGAAAATGATGGCAAATCTGCGGCAGCTTCTTAATGCAACCCAAAAACTCCTCGTTTATAATTACAGGCTCTACAGAGGAAAAACGCACCCTTTCTATGCCCTTTACCTCGCAAACCTTTTCAAGTACACGGGCAAGTCCTGTTCCGTTTTTATCAAGTCCGTAGGAGGCAATGTGTATGCCCGTAAGCACAACCTCCTTAAAGCCTCCGGCCGCAAGCCTTTCAACCTCGCTTAAAATATCCTCCAAGTCCCTGCTTCTCACAGGCCCTCTTGCAAAGGGTATCATACAGTATGTGCAAAACCTGTTGCACCCCTCCTGTATTTTAATGAAAGCTCTTGTTCTGTCCTTAAGGCTTTCAACTGAAAGTCTTTCAAAATCCTTAACCTTCATAATATTGTTTACACAGTTAAGTACTCCTTTCCCATCGTACCCCTCTGCAATATCCACAATATGCCGCCTGTTGTCGGTACCAATAAGTATATTTACTCCCTCAATTTTAGCAATTTCCTCCGGAGCGGTTTGCGTGTAACACCCTGCCGCAATAACAATGGCATTGGGATTAAGCCTTTTGGCTCGCCTTATTGCCTGCCGTGACTTTTTATCTCCAAAATTTGTTACGGTACAGGTGTTTATAACATAAATATCAGCAAACTCATCAAAATCAACTATTTCATAGCCTCTTTCCCTAAAAAGCTCCTCCATAGCCTCACTGTCATAAAAATTAACCTTGCAGCCCAATGTGCAAAACGCAGCCCTTTTATATTTCATATTAATTCGTTCCTTATAAAAATACTTTATAAATATACTACCACAAATTATAAATTTTGTAAACTCCCGCAAGCTCCGCTTAATTATAAACGCAATAGCGTATACGCAAAACCATTTCAGTCCTTTTTTAGGAGTTTTTTGTATGTATTGTCAATAAAAATTGCGCCAACGGGAGCGGTAATAAGTATTGAAAGCACAGCCACGGTAAGAACAGCCGTACCGCATTCAAGACCCATACTTAAAGGTATGCCGCCAATGGCAGCCTGAACTGTAGCCTTTGGTATGTAAGCACCCGCACAAAACACTTTTTCCTTAAAATTAAGATTTGTTCCAAGCAGACAAACAATTACTCCCGCCATTCTGAAAACAAGCACAAGCAATATAAGTAAAACAGCCGCCGCCCCTGCCTTATAAGCGTATTCCAAATTAACGGTTGCTCCCACAAGAGCAAAAAGCAACACCTCGGCGCCTGTCCACAGCTTGTTAAATATGCGTGAAAGCTCCGCCGCCTGCTTTTCCCTTTTCATCTTAAAGCATACACCCAAAGTCATTACGCCAATAAGTCCCGAAAAGGTTATTCCAAAGTGTATCATTTTTTCCGCCGATGTAAATATAAAGCATAAACTCAGCAATATAATTACTCTAACAACCGCCCCAAGCTCTGCCATATCAAAATATTTAATAATCGCAAAGCCTGCCATACCTCCCAAAATTATTCCCAAAATAACGGAAACGGGAATATTAATTAAGCTAATTGCGTTAATACTGCCTCCCTGAGCTATGCCCGTAAATGCTGAAAAAAGCACGATTACAAAAATATCATCAACAGACGCCCCCGCAAGTATAAGCTGCGGTACAGCCTTTTTAACCCCGTAACCCTTTTCTGCCAAATCAATCATTCTCGGCACAATAACCGCAGGAGAAACCGCAGCGACAACAGCTCCCATAATCGCCCCGTCCAATGGCGAAACGCCCAAAAGCACAGGCGCAATAATAACCATTCCCAATATTTCAAAACAGGCGGGCACACAGCACATCATAACCGCGCTTCTGCCAATTTTCTTTAAATCCTTCAAATTAAGAGTAAGACCTGCACGCATAAGTATTATAATAAGCGCCGCCTGTCTTATTTCCGATGAAATATCCAAAACCTTGCCATCAATAGCTCCTAAACAATAGGGCCCCAACACAACACCCGTTAAAAGCATACCCACCAGCGAGGGCAGTCCCAGCCTTTTGCAAAGCCCTCCTGCCGCCAAACCAAAAATAAACATAAGCGCCAAGCTGAATAACATATTTTTCCTCCTAACAAAAAAGGCTGATACTTCCGCAAAATTTGCAGAAGCCATCAGCCGTAAATACTTACAAGCGGTTTTGATTTTAAAAAAATCAAGGGAGAGCCTCATTCCCGACAATAATTATACACCATTGACAAAAAAAGTCAATAATAAAATTATTGCAGGCGCAAGTAATAAAGGAATAAAACAGTTACCGTTGCTTGTTAAGGAAATGCCGGCTAATCAGTAACATCATTCTCTGATATTTTCCGTTGCAGCTTCCAAATCTTCCTCCGCCGCTGTGTCAGCTTCGGTTATTTCGGCGGCTTCAGGGGTTTCATCTTCTTCCGCTTCTTCGGTTGTTTCTTCGCCGTTCTCATCAACAGGCGGTGTAAGCTCAAGCGCATCTATTGCAATTCCAACGGGTACATACATTTTTTTGTCTATTATAACAGCTTTCGGTTCATCTTCCTCAAAATAAATGATCTCGCCGTTTAAAACATAAAAGTCACTGCCGTCAGTAAACTCCAATATTTTATCTTTATAATAAATTGTTACGGTTTTTGTATCGCCGTTCCAGTCGGCATAGCTTTCCGTATCATCAATAGATGCCACGTCTACAATATCCCTTACTGCAACCAATTCATCCGGCTCTAATTCAAAAATCTCAGGTATTTCATCAGCATTTTCCTCTTTCTCAGCCTCTGTGGTTGCTTCAGCGGTCGTTTCCGTCACAGCCGCAGTTGTTGCCTCAGTTGAGGCTTCTGTCGTTGTGCCGTACATTTTTTCGTACTCCTCAGCATTTTCGGAGTCCGTATTAATTCCGTTTGCTTCTACGGAAACTCTGCTGCCGTCATAAATTGTATATCCGCAAAGATTAGCGGAGGATATTGTTGTTTCGTTGGAATTAATGCTTATGTTCATAGTGCCTCCCTCGTCAGCAATAAAAGGCAGGCGTATTCTGTAAACAGGCACTCCTCCCGAGCCGTTTACCTGATAAATATTGTGATTATTGGCATACCTTCTCGGCAGATTTATAAGCTTAACCTCAATCTCACGCTTGCCGCTTCTTCTAATGCTGTAGGGCAGCTCGTTGGTTTTAACATAGGGCATAACATCCCAAAAGCCTTTGCCGTTCCAGTCGCAGTATTTATATCCGTAAATAGAATTTATTGTAGACTGCTCAGGCACATTAGCGTTTGTAAAGCTTATAACTATGGAAGAGCCTGTTTCAACCTCGTCAAGAGGAGTAATTGTTAAATACAGGTCAGAGGGCATTTCTCCCTCTCTTATAACCCTTGTTTTATTAACTCTTGCATAGGACGAAGCAAAAACAGGCATGTTAGCCGCCGTAACAAAAGCCAAAACCAAAGCGGTTTTCCTTAAAATCGAAAAAATTTTCATTAAAAATCCCCCTTTATATACTAAAAAATGCTCCTGCATAAATTCCATTTTCTACAATTTAATTATACCACCGCCCTGCCCCCATTTCAATTAAAATAAAATTAAAAATTGTTAAAGTTCATGCCGTTTATAAGCCGCCTTACAAAGTCCAGCATATAAGCAACCGTTCTTGTTCTCACTTTAAGCCTGTCGCCTTTTATATTAAGCTCCTTAGTATAGGTTTTTCCTTTAAAATAAATGCCTATATATACCCTGCCTACAGGCTTGTTGTAGGAAATATCGCTTTCACCCCGAGATGGGTTTGTAACCACACTGCCGCCTGCAATGCCGGTTGTGGAAAGTCCCATTTCCGTTCCTGCCGTTAAAGCGGCGCCCTTTGCCATTTCCGCTGCGGTTTGTTGGGAAACCGCCCCGTATTTTTCAAGGGTTTCACTGCCAACGCCGAGAGTTTTGATTTTGCTCTCATTGCTGTAGGTTATAAAACCCTCTTTAAATATACGGGAAATACCCTCAACGTCCACAAGTTTGGCTGCAAGCATACCACCCGTAAGGCTTTCGGCGGTTGCAACGCTTATGTTCTTCTCTACAAGACTTGCCGCAACAGCCTGCGCAAGAGTTGTATCGTTCTCGCCGTAAATGTATTCTCCAAGCCTGTTGTAAATCTCCTTTGCGGCAGGTTCAATAAGCTCCACGCATTGCTTTTCGTCATCACCCCTTGCGGTTATTCTCAAAAATACCCCGTCCTCTTTGGCATAAGGAGCAACAGTGGGGTTGACCCCCTCCGCCATCATATCTCTCACAATCTCTGCGGCAGACGACTCTCCAATTCCCGTAAGCCTTATCGTTCTGCTTATAATTGTATGCCCCTCTCTGCCCTTTAAATATGGCTTAACGCTTTCACAAAACATAGGCTTCATTTCAACGGGAGGCCCGGGCAGCATTACAAGAATTTTGCCGTTTTCTTCAATAATAATACCCGGCGCCGTTCCGTTGTCATTTTTAAGCACTGCGCACCCTTCGGGCACATAAGCCTGCTTAACATTTGT
Organism: uncultured Lachnospiraceae bacterium; assembly: GCA_964388305.1. Taxonomy (GTDB): domain Bacteria; phylum Bacillota; class Clostridia; order Lachnospirales; family CAG-274; genus JAJQCI01. The sequence continues at coordinate 12,971 of CAYMAA010000018.1, forward strand.
GCCGCTCATTTTTCTGCCGCTGAAATATTTATTTATTCTCTCCAAGGACTCCTCATGCAAAACAAGTTTTTTGCCAAAGTACTCTGCGCCTGTTTCCTTTGTAATATCATCATCGGTAGGGCCTAACCCTCCTGTTGTAATAACAATGTCCGCCCTGTTAAATCCGTCCTGAAACGCTTTCAGCAGTCTGTCCCTGTTATCCCCCACAACGCTTTGATAATATACCCCTATTCCCAGTGACGCAAGCTCCTCTGCCAAATATTTGGCATTGGTATTGGTTATGTCACCAAGCAAAATTTCAGTACCTACCGCAATAATTTCCGCATTCATACAATCACACTCCCTTATAAAATAAAGCGGACACTTTAAAAATGCCCGCCCTGTAATCAATTATATTGTAACAATAAATTATTTATTATTTATTTTTTAAGTTAAACCATGCATCAAGTCCAAGATACTGAGCAACGTCACCAAGCTCTTCTTCAATTCTTAAAAGCTGATTATACTTAGCAACACGGTCTGTTCTTGCAGGAGCGCCTGTCTTAATCTGCCCTGCGTTTACAGCAACAACTATATCGGCAATTGTAGCGTCCTCGGTTTCGCCTGATCTGTGGCTTACAACCGCTGTCATATTGTTTCTGTTGGCAAGCTGAATAGCGTCAAATGTTTCAGTAAGTGTACCAATCTGGTTTACCTTAATAAGAATAGCGTTAGCTACGCCAAGGTCAATACCCTTCTGAAGTCTTTTAACATTTGTAACAAAAAGGTCGTCACCAACAAGCTGAACCTTGCTGCCAAGCTTTTCCGTAAGGAGCTTCCAGCCGTCCCAGTCCTCTTCCGCAAGACCGTCCTCAATGGAGATGATTGGGAACTTATCGCAAAGAGCCGCATAATATTCAACCATTTCCGCAGATGTTCTTGTAATTTCTTCATCAAGTCCCTTAGCCTTTGTTTCACCCGGGAAGTGATATAAGCCGTCCTCTTTGTAAAGCTCCGAAGATGCCGGATCCATTGCAATTCTGATTTCCTCGCCCGGCTTGTAGCCTGCGTTTACCGTAGCTTCAAGAATAAGCTCAATAACCTCGTCTGCCGTAGCGCAGTCCGGAGCAAAACCGCCCTCATCGCCAACACCTGTGGAGTAACCCTTGCTCTTTAAAACCTTTTTAAGCGCATGATAAATTTCACAGCACATTCTGAGAGCTTCAGAGAAAGTAGGAGCGCCAACAGGCATAATCATAAATTCCTGAAGGTCAACAGTGTTGTCTGCGTGCTTACCGCCGTTCATAATGTTCATCATGGGAACGGGGAGAGTCTTTGCGTTAAATCCGCCAAGATATTCGTAAAGAGGCATATTGAGAGCCTCTGCGGCAGCCTTTGCAACAGCCATGGAAACAGCAAGTGTTGCATTAGCGCCAAGCTTAGCCTTGTTAGGTGTGCCGTCAAGCTCAATCATAGCTTTATCAATAGCAACCTGGTCTAAAGCGTTCATTCCAATAATTTCATCGGCAATAAGAGTATTAACATTATCAACAGCCTTTTCAACGCTTGTTCCGTTGTACTTAGAGGCATCTCCATCTCTTAGCTCCACAGCCTCAAACTGACCTGTGGATGCTCCCGACGGAACAGCCGCACGACCCATTACCTGATTACCGCCGCACTCTACAACAACCTCAGCCTCAACGGTCGGGTTTGCTCTGGAGTCCAATACCTGTCTTGCAAAAACATCAACAATTTCCAAATAACCTTTCATTTGTGTTATTCTCCTTTCAAAAAAACTAATCAGTAAAAACTTACCATTACCTATATTTTAAAATATAATAATGCGCCTGTCAAATACTTTTTTAAATAACGGAAAAATAAGTGCAAAATTATTTTATAAGCAAAGATTTCCCCGTCATTTCGGCAGGCTGAGGAATGTTCATCATATCCAAAAGGGTCGGCGCAATATCCGCAAGCCTGCCGCCCTCTTTAAGCCCCTTTGCCTGCGGACAGTTTACAAGTATAAACGGAACGGGGTTTGTGGTGTGTGCGGTAAACGGATCTCCCGTTTCGTAATTTATAAGCTGCTCAATGTTGCCGTGATCCGCACAAATAAACATCTGCGCATCCTCTTCAATAACAACCTTAACAACCTCTCCCACCAATTCATCAATTTTCGCAACAGCCTCGCAAGCCGCCTTAATAACTCCCGTATGCCCTACCATATCGGGATTTGCATAGTTAATTATAATAAGATCGTTTTCGTGGGATTTTATATTTTCAATAAGCTTTTCCGTAACTGCGGGAGCGCTCATTTCAGGCTGTAAATCGTATGTTGCAACCTTTGGAGATGGCACAAGCACCCTTTTTTCTCCCTTGTTAGGCTCTTCTATGCCGCCGTTAAAAAAGAATGTAACATGAGCATATTTTTCCGTTTCCGCAATTCTCGCCTGAGTTTTGCCAAGGCTTGCCATATACTCACCCAAAGTGTTTTTAATCTCTTCTTTTTTAAATGCAACAAACTTGTTTTCTATTGTTGGGTCATAGTCCGTAAAGCAAACATAGGTAACCTTAATATGCCCTTTTTTCCTTTCAAAAAAAGGAAAATCATCGTCACAAAAACTTCTTGTAATTTCTCTTGCCCTGTCGGGACGGAAGTTTGCAAAAATAATGGAATCGTTGTCCTTTACGGTAGCAACCGGCTTGCCGTCCTTCATAATAACGGTAGGTATAACAAACTCATCGTTTATGCCCTCGGCATAGGTTTTATCCATACATTCCGCCATACTGCTTGCCCTGTTTCCCTCGCCGTAAACAATAGCAGCATAAGCCTTTTCAACTCTGTCATAGTTCTTATCTCTGTCCATGGCATAGTATCTGCCGCTTATTGTGGCAATTTCACCTACGCCCGTTTTAGCCATTTGGTTTTCAAGCTCGGTTAAATAACCCTTTGCGGAGGTTGGCGGAGTATCACGTCCGTCCAAAAATGCGTGCATATAAACCTTTTCCAAACCGTTTCTCTTTGCAAGCTCAAAAACTGCGAAAATATGCTCCAGCGAGCTGTGTACACCGCCTCTGCTTACAAGACCGAAAACGTGCAAAGCGCTGTTGTTTTTTTTGCAGTTGTTTACGGCCTTCATAAGCTCTTCGTTTGTGAAAAAGTCGCCGTCATTTATGGATTTTGTAATTCTTGTAAGCTCCTGATAAACAATTCTGCCTGCGCCCATATTGAGATGCCCTACCTCAGAGTTGCCCATCTGCCCGTCGGGCAAGCCAACATCAAGTCCCGAGGCATAGCCTTTTACAAAGGGATACTCCTTCATAAGCCTGTCTATATTAGGCGTGGGCGTCATGGCAATAGCATTGCCCTCGGTCTTTTCATTTATTCCAAAACCGTCCAATATCATTAAAATAGTAGTCTTTTTTCTTTCCATATCAATACCTCAATCTAAATATATTTTTCAAGGTAATTACTGTACAGAGCCTGCTTCGGTAATTTCCAAAAAGTCTGCTTTAAGGCTTGCGCCGCCAATAAGTCCGCCGTCAATATCCGGCATTGAAAGCAGCTCAGCCGCATTGCCTGCATTCATAGAGCCGCCGTACTGTATTCTTATTTGGTCTGCGGTTTCATCGTCATAAATATCGCCTATAATGCTTCTTATGCCTGCGCATACGTTTTCTGCCTGTGTGGCTGTAGCTGTTTTGCCTGTGCCTATTGCCCAAATAGGCTCGTAAGCAATAACAACCTTTTTGGCATCATCAATGTCCACACCCTTAAATGCTTTCTTTATCTGAATTGAAATAAAGTCAAGGGTAATTCCGTCCTCTCTCTGCTGTAATGTTTCACCAACGCAAAGAATGGGAATAAGACCGCTTTCCAATGCGTGACGGAGCTTTTTGTTAATAAGCTCGTCTGTTTCTCCGAAATATTCTCTTCTTTCGGAGTGACCTAAAATAACATACTTAACTCCAACCTCTTTAAGCATAATTGCGGAAATCTCTCCCGTAAAAGCTCCCGCATCCTCAAAGTGCATATTCTCAGCGCCGAGAGCAATGTTGCTTGTACCCTTTAAAGCCTCCGCAACGGGAACAATATCAATAAAAGGCACGCAGAAAACAACATCGCAGCCTGCCTTTTCACAGCCGTCCTTTAAAAGCTCCACAAGCTCAACAGCCTCCTTGGGAGTTTTGTTCATTTTCCAGTTGCCTGCAATAATCTTTTTACGCATAATACTAACCACCTTTTTTAAAATATGTTTGTCTGTAACCGTATCAAGCCGACCTCCCAAAAAGGGAAATCGGCTGATAATAACTGCAATTTATTTATCGTCTGCCGCCGCAATACCCGGCAGCTCCTTGCCCTCAAGAAATTCCAAAGATGCGCCGCCGCCTGTGGAAATATGGCTCATTTTATCGCCAAAGCCCAATGTATTTACAGCCGCTGCGGAATCTCCTCCGCCTATAATTGTTGTAGCATCTGTTTCGGCAAGCGCCTTGGCAACAGCTATTGTGCCTGCCGCAAAAACAGGATTTTCAAAAACGCCCATAGGCCCGTTCCAAACAACTGTTTTGCTTTCCTTTGCGGCATTTGCAAAAAGCTCCATTGTTTTAGGGCCAATATCCACACCCTCCTTGTCAGCAGGGATTTTGTCGGAATCTACAACCTCATAAGGTATTTTTGCGTCTATAGGATCGGGGAAACTGTCAACAACAACAGTATCCACAGGGAGTAAAAGCTCAACACCCTTAGCCTTTGCCTTTGCAAGCATTTCCTTGCAGTAGTCAAGTCTTTCGCTGTCCAAAAGAGATTTGCCTACCTCGTAACCCTGTGCTTTAAGGAATGTGTATGCCATACCGCCGCCGATAATGAGCTTGTCTACCTTTTCTAAAAGATTGTCTATAACGGCAATTTTATCCTTAACCTTTGCGCCGCCCAAAATAGCCAAAAACGGTCTTACCGGCGAGTTTACGGCATTGCCTAAATACTGAATTTCCTTTTCCATAAGGTAGCCTACGCCGCAGTCCTTAACGTATTTTGTAACGCCAACGGTAGAGCAGTGCGCCCTGTGAGATGAACCGAAGGCATCGCAAATATAAATATCCGCAAGAGAAGCCAATTCCTTGGAAAAGGTATCTATGTTCTTTGTTTCTTCGGCGCGAAATCTTGTGTTTTCAAGAAGCACAACATCTCCGTCCTTCATTGCGGCAACCGCCGCCCTTGCATTTTCTCCAACAACATTGTCATCTGCGGCAAAAACAACCTCTTTGCCGAGCTTTTCTGAAAGTCTTTTTGCTACGGGAGCAAGTGAAAACTTAGCCTCGGGTGCCTTTGGCTTGCCCAAATGAGAACAAAGAATAACCTTTGCGCCGTTATCAATAAGCTTTGTAATTGTGGGCAAAGCCGCCACAATTCTGTTTTCGTCTGTAATAACCCCGTCCTTAAGAGGTACGTTAAAATCGCATCTTACAAGAACTCTCTTGCCTTTTACGTTAAAATCGTCTACGTTTTTCTTGTTAAGCATATTTGCTTCTCCTTTCTTACTTGTCGTATCTTAGCATTAGTATACCATATTTTACCCAATATTTCATTAATTTATTTTAACAAACTTTTCCAATCCTCCCCCAATTTTTTATGCAATATCACAAATAAAACAGTCCGAAAATTATTTGAAAACAATTATAAAACGCCTCGGAATAATATTATTCTTAAAAAAACACTTGTATTTTTAAAAAATAAGTGTTATACTTAACAAGTTGGTGTATATTTTAGCAAATTTTCACCGCGTTAACCTAATGAAACACCGAATAATTCAATGGTAAAAATAAATTTATACAAAATCCGCCTGCGGCGTTCGGACTTCTTTCCGATTGTTATTTGCAAATTTATTTTTAGTTGCGTTTTAACCGGTGTTTTCCTGAAATCATATCCCGTACTGTGTTGTCGGATGCTCCGACCGCTGCGTTGTATTGGGAGCTACATTTATTTTTAAGGAGGAAACACAAATGGCTATCGACAAAAAAGCTATTGCCGCTAAATTCGGCAGAAATGAGGCAGACACAGGTTCACCCGAGGTACAGGTTGCTCTTTTAACAGCAAGAATTAACCACCTTACGGAACACCTTAAAGAAAACAAAAAGGATCACCACTCCAGAAGAGGTCTTTTAAAAATGGTTGGTCAAAGAAAAGGTCTTTTAAACTACATTAAAAGAAAAGACATTGAAAAGTACAGAAGCCTTATTGCTGAGTTAGGTTTAAGAAAGTAATAAGTAAAATTTACGGGGGACTAAGCTCAGTGCTTTGTCCCTCAAATTTCATTAATCACAATCACTATTTTTTATAAGAGGGATTGTTTTGCGGAAACCGCCAAGGGCGCTTCCAATATTTATTCGCCCAAACCCGTAGTTTCTATAAGCTTGGGCGAGTAAATACTCAAAACATCCCTCGGAAACGGAGGATAATTTATGTACAAAACTTACAGCCTTGAAATAGGAAAAAGACAAATGAGTTTTGAAATCGGCAGAGTAGCAGAGCTTGCCAACGGAGCAGTTATTGTAAGATACGGCGACACAACGGTTTTGGTAACAACAACCGCATCGGAAAAGCCAAGAGAGGGTATAGACTTCTTCCCTCTCAGCATTGATTACGAAGAAAAAATGTATGCCGCAGGCAAAATTCCCGGAGGCTTTACAAAACGTGAGGGGCGCCCAAGCGAACACGCAATTCTCACATCAAGAGTTATTGACAGACCTATAAGACCCCTTTTCCCGAAGGACTACAGAAATGATGTTTGCATCAATGCGTCCGTTCTTTCAACAGACCAGGAAAACAGTCCCGAAATTTGCGCAATGGTAGGAGCATCTCTCGCCCTTTCCATTTCGGATATTCCTTTTCAGGGGCCTATAGGCGCGGTTAAGGTAGGCTATGTTGACGGAGAATATGTTATTAACCCCAACAGAGAGCAGAGAGCAAGCTCCCTTTTAGACCTTACTGTGGCATCAACTGCTGACAGAGTAATGATGATAGAAGCAGGCGCAAAGGAAATTTCCGATGAGGAAATGTACAATGCAATTATGTTCGGTCATGAAGAAAATGTTAAAATCGCCAAATTTATAAGCAGTGTTCAGGCGGAAATAGGCAAGGAAAAATCCGCCTATGAGGAACACGTTGTAGACCATGACCTTTACGAAGCAATTAAAGCCTTTATAACTGACGAAAGAATGGAAAAGGCGGTATTTGCAGAGCTTAAACAGGACAGAGATGAACAAATCTCTCTCATAACCTCGGAAACAGTTGAAGCTCTGAAGGAAAAATTCTGCGGAGATGATGAAGTCAAATATGCGGCTGATATTGACGAAGCAATTTATAAATATGAAAAAGAAACCGTAAGAAGAATGATTTTAAAGGATCATAAACGTCCCGATGGCAGAGCGTTGGACGAAATACGTCCTCTCAGCGCAGAGGTGGATGTTGTTCCCAGAGTACACGGCTCAGGTCTTTTCAAGAGAGGGCAAACACAGGTGCTTACAATTACAACATTGGGTACTGTAGGGGAAGCTCAAAAAATAGACGGCCTTGACGAGGATGTTACATCAAAAAGATATATCCATCATTATAACTTCCCAAGCTACTCCGTAGGTGAGGCTCGTCCTTCAAGAAGTCCCGGCAGAAGAGAAATCGGTCACGGCGCTTTGGCGGAAAGAGCCCTCCTCCCTGTAATTCCAAGCGAGGAAGAGTTCCCATACGCTATAAGACTTGTTTCCGAGGTAGTAAGCTCCAACGGCTCTACTTCTCAAGGCTCCGTATGCGGCTCAACCCTTTCACTTATGGCGGCAGGTGTGCCTATCAAGTCGCCTGTTGCAGGTATCTCCTGCGGTCTTGTAACAGGAGAAACCGATGATGATTTTGTTCTCCTTACGGATATTCAGGGTCTTGAGGACTTCTTTGGAGATATGGACTTTAAGGTAGCCGGTACTCACGATGGTATTACGGCAATACAAATGGATATTAAAATCCACGGACTTACTCCCGAAATTATAAAGGGCGCTATCGCTCGCTGCCATACAGCAAGAAACTATATTTTGGACGAGGTTATGCTTAAAGCAATACCCGAGGTAAGACCGGAGCTTTCACCTTATGCGCCTAAAATTGAATTTGTACAAATTGACCCGTCAAAAATCGGCGAGGTTGTTGGCTCTAAGGGCAAAACAATCAACCGTATTATTGAAGAATCGGGCGTTGATAAAATCGACACTGAGGACGATGGCAAAATTTATGTTTCTTCCCAAAACTCCGAGGCTATCGGCAAGGCCATCGGCATGATACTTGCAATAGTAACCGAGCCTGAGCCGGGTACATTCTTTGAGGGTAAGGTAACAAAAATTATGAGCTTTGGCGTTTTTGTGGAAATCGCTCCCGATAAGGAAGGTCTTATAAGAATGAAGGATCTTGACTATAAATACGTTGAAAAAGCAGAGGACGTTCTTAAAGAGGGCGACTATGTAAATGTTATGGTTAAGGAAATTGATGATCAGGGCAGAATTAACCTTTCCAGAAAGGCTTGCCTGCCTAAACCCGAGGGTTATACGGAAAGACCCGAACGCTCAAGGTACGAACACTCAAGAGGCGACCGCCGTGAACGTCCAAGACAGAGTAAAAGATTTAATAAAGAATAATATATTTAGGGCAGTTCCGTAAAGAGCTGCCCTTTTTGCGGCTTATTCCCTATTAAGCTGTTTCCCCCATCAATTTTTATGCAAACAATGATTAATTTGTCAAAGCAAATTCCATCAAAAGGCTGCCAAGTACATGATTAATCAGTGATTTCTTAAAACATAATCGCTCTCATCTCTGCTTAAAGCAGTAACATTTTTAAGCCGCCTTTTTATCACATTGGTTCTTGCGCCTACAAGCCTTTCAAGCTCATCATCTGCCTGTCTTATTCTGTTTCTGGCGCTTTCAAGCACGTCGCCAAACTTGTCAAACTCCGTTTTAACCGCTCCAAGCACCTCCCAAACCTCATTGCTGCGTTTTTCTATGGCAACGGTTTTAAAACCCATTTGCAAACTGTTAAGAAGCGCCGCCATTGTGGAAGGCCCTGCAATATTAACTCTGTATTTCCTTTGCAGCTCTTCTACAAGTCCTCGGTTTACCGCCTCGCAGTAAAGTCCCTCAAATGGTAAAAACATAATGGCAAACTCCGTTGTATATGGCGGAAAAATGTACTTATCCCTTATATCCTTCGCTTCCGCCTTAATACGGGTTGTAAGTCCCTTGGCGGCGCTGTCAATTTCCTCTCTGCTGCCGCTGTCGTAAGCATCTAAAAGCCTGCCGTATGTATCCCCCGGAAATTTGGAGTCAATAGGTAAATAAACAAAGCTGTCATCGCCTGCGGAAGGTATTTTAACGGCATATTCAACGGTTTCCCTGCTGTCCTTTTTAACACAAACATTAACCTCGTACTGCTCGGGCGCCATAATTTCTTCAAGTATTGCTCCAAGCTGAATTTCCCCTAAAATACCCCTTGTTTTAACATTTGTAAGCACTTTTTTAAGGTCGCCTACTCCCTCCGCTAAGCTCTTCATTTCTCCCAAACCCCTGTAAACCGTTTCCAACCTTTCGTTTACGGCTCTAAAGGATCTGCTTACACTGTCCTGCAGCTTTTCGTCCACAACCGCCCTCATTTCGTCAAGCTTGCGGTTGTTGTCCCTTTGCATATCGGAAAGTCCTTTCCCTACCGTTCCCCTTATCTGTTCAAGCTTCTGCCCGTTTTCCAAGGCAAAGGTTTTAAACCTTTCTTCCTGAATGGAAAGTCCCATTCTTACCGTCTTTTCCGTAGCCGCCTGCTTCTCCTCCAGCCTGTCAGCCATAGTGTCAAGCCTTATACATATCTCTTTTTTCATAATGAAACACACCAAAATTATTATGCCTAAAAGCACAATACTCCCTGCTAAAATAGTAATTATTGCTTCTATTTTTACCACCTCCATTATTAGTTTACCACACCCCTAAGCAGTTTTTTCTGCATTTATAATAAATTATAAAAAATTTTTATTAAAAAAAGCACCTACTGAATTAAATTCAATAAATGCTTTTATGAAATGTCTCTTTTTTTCTGTTCTAAGTAATGTTTGTAACTTTCCTGTGCCTCGGGCGGTGCATCGGGTTTAATTGCAAATGTACCATTTTCTCTTTGATATATCCAGTCATCATTTGACATCCAAAAATAGTCTAATTTTCTCATTTTATCACCTCTTTCAAAAGTGCAATAAATTCATTTGTGAATTTATCAGGATTTGTTAAATCCTTTGCCAAAACTT